>JAGVUH010000643.1 GCA_019136395.1 Gammaproteobacteria bacterium | reverse complement strand
AGGGCGACGACCCGGTAACGATCCGGATGACGCCCCACCACGTCCAGGGTGCTGATACCGATGGAGCCGGTGGCCCCAAGGACGCAGATGCCTTTCATGAGGTCACCCCCAACCTGACAAGGATGCCTTTCATGGAGAAATCCCCAACCAGACGCGGATTCCTCTCACGAGTCCACCCCCAACCAGACGCAAACGCCTTTCACGGCGTCACCCCCAACCAGATGAGTCCAAGAACGAAGAAGGGGGACGCGGCGAGGAGGCTGTCGATGCGATCGAGGAGACCACCGTGGCCCGGCAGGAGGCGGCCGGAGTCCTTGAGGCCCCGCCGGCGCTTGAGTAGGCTCTCGAAGAGGTCCCCCACCACCGAGATGAGGGCCGTCATCAGACACAGGACCAGGGCCCCGAGCAGGGCGGGGGGGGGCAGCCCCAGCCAGAGCCCCAGGGCTAGGCCGAGGGCGGCCGCACCCACCGCGGCGCCTTGGACCCCCGCCCAGGTCTTGCCCGGACTCAGGACCGGGGCCAGCTTGGCCTTCCCCCACCGCCGGCCGGTGAAGAAGGCGGCGATGTCGGCGGTCCAGATGAGCAGGAGCAGGAAGAGGACCAGGGCCGGCCCCCGGGGGGAGGCCTGATGGAGGTGGCTGATGGCGAGCCAGGCGGTGCCGAGGATGACCAGCCCCGCCACCAGGACCAGCGAGGCCGGGCGGCTTGCCGGGACGATCGCGCGCAGGCGGAAAAGGCCTACCGCCAACAGCCACCAGCCGAGGCTGACCAGGACCAGCAGCCCCACCCGGCCGGCGGGGAGCAGGAACGTCTGCAGCAGGAGCAGGGTCGCGCCGAGGAGGGCGAGATAGGCCAGCCGGGTTGCCGGGGTGGTCAAGCCGGCCAGGGCCGACCATTCCCAGCCCGCCCCGAGCAGGATCAGGCCCAAAGCGACGGCGAAGGCGGGCCCGGGCAGGAACAGCACCGCCAAAATCGCGGCGGGGGCGAGCAAGGAGGCCGTGAGGACCCGGCGCTGCAGGCTGGTCAGGGGCATGGCAACCCGTTCAGGCCGGGGACCAGGTCCGATCCGGGTCATGGGGCGATTCAGGCCCCACCTCGGCGGCGGGACCCTTGGCCCCGGCCACTTGCTCGGAGGTCTGGCCGAAACGGCGCTGGCGCCGGCCATAATCGGCGATGGCCGCGGCGAAGGCCGCGGCCCCGAAGTCCGGCCACTTGATATCGGTGAAATAGAGCTCGGCGTAGGCGGATTGCCAGAGCAGATAGTTGCTCAGCCGCTGCTCCCCCCCGGTGCGGATGAAGAGATCCGGGTCGGGCAGACCGCTGGTGGCGAGGCCGGCCGCCAGATGGCCCTCGTCGATGCCCTCGGGGTCGAGATGGCCGGCGGCCACCTCCCGGGCGAGGCGACGGGCCGCCTGGGTCAGGTCCCAGCGTCCACCATAATTGGCGGCGATCTGGAGGATAATTTTGGTATTGACCGCCGTCGCCGCCTCGGCCTCGACAATCTCCTGGCGCAGGCGTTCGGGAAAGGCGGCGAGGTCCCCGATCACCCGCAGCCGTCCGCCCTGCTCCTGGAGCTTTTTCACCTCCGAGCGCAGGCACCCCCAGTCGAATGGCCTCCTCGACCACGGCCCGGACGCTCTTGACCCCGGCGCGGTGCCCGGCGCCCCGGGGCAGGTAGCGGGCGCGGGCCCAGCGGCCATTGCCATCCATGATGATGGCCACGTGGCGGGGGATGTTACCCACGGTCGGGGCGCCATTCGGGGGTGTTGCCATGGGCCTCAAACGTCCTCGGTGGCGGGGCTGGGGTCGGAGGGAACCGGGGTCGGACGACGCTGGGATCGGACAGCGCTGGAGCCAGACGGGATTGGGGTCGGACGTGCCTGGCCTCAGATGGCCATCAGGTCCTTTTCCTTCTCCTCCAGGACCAGGTCAACCTCCTTGACATACTTGTCGGTGAGCTTCTGGACCAGTTCCTGACCCCGCCGCTCATCGTCCTCCGAGATCATCTTCTCCTTGATCATCTCCTTGAATTCATTGTTGGCCTCGCGGCGGATGTTGCGGATGGCGACCCGCCCCTGCTCGGCCTCGGCCCGCGCCACCTTGATCAGGTCGCGACGACGCTCCTCGGTCAGGGGGGGGATGGGCACCCGGATCACATTGCCGGCGGTATTGGGGTTGAGGCCCAGATCGGACTGGAGAATGGCCTTTTCCACCGCCGAGATCATGCTCTTTTCCCAGGGGGCCACCGCCAGGGTGCGGGCATCCTCGGCGGTGACGTTGGCCACCTGCTTGATGGGCACCTCGTTGCCGTAATAGTTGACGCGAATGTGGTCCAGGAGGGAGGGGTGGGCGCGGCCGGTGCGGATCTTGACCAGCTCCAGGCGCAGGGCCTCGACGCTCTTGGCCATGCGCCCTTCGGCGTCCTTGGTGACATCGTTGATCATCTCAGCTTCCTCTCAGTCTCCGCTCTCGACCAGGGAACCGATGGCCTCGCCCTCGATCAGGCGCATCAGGGCCCCGGGTTGGTGGATGTTCATGACGCGAATGGGGATGCGGTTGTCCCGGCAGAGGACGATGGCGGTAGTGTCCATCACCTGCAGGTTCTCCCGCAGGGCCTGGTCGTAGCTCAGGCGGGGGTAGAAGGCCGCCGTCGGGTCCTTCTTGGGATCGGCGGAATAGACGCCATCGACCTGGGTGGCCTTGATCAGCAACTCCGCGCCGATCTCCACCGCCCGCAGGCTGGCCGCCGAGTCGGTGGTGAAGAAGGGGTTGCCGGTACCGGCGGCGAAGATGACCACATGCCCCACCTCCAGGTGACGGATGGCGCGGCGACGGATGAAGTCCTCGCACACCTGATTGATGCGCAGGGCGGACATAACGCGGGTGCTAGCCCCGATACGCTCCAGGGCATCCTGCATGGCCAGGGCGTTCATGACCGTGGCCAGCATGCCCATCTGGTCGCCGGTGACCCGGTCCATGCCCGCCCCCGCCAGGCCCGCGCCGCGGAAGATGTTGCCACCCCCGACGACCAGCGCCACCTGGACCCCGGCGTCCCGCAGCCCCTTGACCTCCGCCGCCAGCCGGGCCATGACCTGGGGGTCGATGCCGAACTGGCCGGAGCCCATGAGGGCCTCACCGCTAAGCTTGAGCAGGATGCGCCGATAGGCTGGTTGTGACACAGGCAGACCTCTGACCGGGAATGAGGGGCGTCATTGTATACCCAACGCCCGTAAGTTTTCGGCACCCTCGCCCTCCCATGCCAGCCCCAGGCCAAGGGGGGCCTGGGGGAGCCTGGAAGGGCCTGGGTTTGGGAGGGCAGGATGCTTCCGGCGCGGCAGCGGAGTGGCCCGCCGCCTCCGGGCCTAAAGATGACGTCCATGAGCGTATGGGTTCAGAACCCTCGCGCCCCAGGAAGGCTTTGACGGCACAAGGTGCTGACTCTCTTGCCCCCTCCCCCCGGGCGGGCGAGGGTTAGGGAGAGGGGGTCCGGACGGGTACCCATGATCCAGTTACCGACTTGCGCCCGAAGGGGCTCTCTCAGTTCGGGAACTAATCAATGGAAAGTTTCTTAGTTACCGCGCACCTGGGCCATGACCTCGTCGGCGAAGTTCTCCTGCTTCTTCTCGATACCCTCGCCCACCTCGACCCGGGCGAAGCGGCGGACCTTGGCGCCGGCGCGCTCCAGGAGCTTCTCGACGGTGGTCTCGGCATCCTTGACGAAGGCCTGGCCGTGGAGGGTCACCTCTTCCAGGTACTTGCGCACCCGGCCGCCGATGATCTTCTCGACCATCTCCGCCGGCTTGCCGCTCTCCAGGGCCTGGGCGCGGAAGATCTCCTTCTCCTTCTCCAGGGCCGCGGCGGGGACCTGCTCGGCGCTGACGCACAGGGGGTTGGTGGCGGCCACGTGCATGGCGATATCCTTGCCCAGCTCAGGGGTGCCGCCCTCCATCTCCACCAGCACGCCGATGCGCACCCCGTGGCGATAGGCGTGAAGCTGGCCCTGGACATCCTCGAATCGGACCAGGCGACGGATCTGGATGTTCTCGCCAATCTTGGCGATCAGGGCCGCCCGGGCCTCGGCGATGGTGGTGGCCTCCCCGGCGCGCAGGGGCTGGGCCGCCAGGTCCTCGACATCGGCCACGGCGCAGGCCAGTGCCGCCTCGCCCACGGCGTCGGCGAACGCGGCGAAGTTGGCGTCCTTGGCGACGAAGTCGGTCTCGCTGTTGACCTCCACCAGGACGGCGCGCTTGCCGTCGGCGGCGACCTTGATGACCACGGCGCCGTCGGCGGCGATACGGCCGGCCTTCTTGGCGGCCTTGGCCTGGCCCGACTTGCGCATGGCCTCGATGGCGGCCTCGATATCGCCCTGGGCCTCGACCAGGGCCTTCTTGCACTCCATCATGCCGGCCCCGGTGCGCTCTCTGAGCTCCTTGACCAATGCGGCGGTGATTTCCATCAATGATTCTCCAGCAAACTGACAGGTGAACGCCGCGCGCCCCGCAGGGCCCGCGGCGTGACAGTGGGTTCAGGTGGGTTTCCCGGGCGGCGAACCGCCCGGGACGGACCCGGGCGGGACCCGGGTCCGGGGGTCAGGGAGCCAGGCCCCCGACCCTCAGGCGGCGGCCGCGGACCCGGCGGCCTCGATATACTCGTCGCCCCGGCCGGCCATGGCGGCGGCGCTCTGGCGACCGTCGAGGACCGAGTTGGCGGCCTCGGCAATGTAGAGGCGCACGGCGCGGATGGCGTCGTCGTTGCCGGGGATGACGTAGTCGATGGGACCCGGGTCATTGTTGGTGTCCACCACCCCCACCACCGGGATACCGAGCTTGTTGGCCTCGGTCACGGCCAGCTTTTCATGGCCGACGTCGATGATGAAGAGGGCGTCGGGCAGGCCGCCCAGTTCCTTGATCCCGCCCAGGCTCAGCTCCAGCTTCTCCTTCTCGCGGCTCAGGCCGAGGGCCTCCTTCTTGTTGAAGCGGCTGATGCTGCCATCCTCGAACATGGCCTCCAGTTCCTTGAGGCGCTTGATCGACTGCTTGATGGTCTTGAAG
Source organism: Gammaproteobacteria bacterium (assembly GCA_019136395.1). Next base: position 1,062 of record JAGVUH010000643.1, on the reverse strand, counting down.
TTGGTCAGCATGCCACCCAGCCAGCGATGATTGACGAAGGGCATGCCGCAGCGGATGGCCTCCTCGCGAATCGCGTCGCGGGCGGCGCGCTTGGTGCCGACGAACAGGACCTTGCCGCCATTGGCGGACAGGGTACCCAGGAAATTCAGGGCCTCGCGGAACAGGGGCAGCGTCTTTTCCAGATTGACGATGTGAATCTTGTTGCGCTGTCCGAAGATGTAGGCCCCCATCTTGGGGTTCCAGTAGCGGGTCTGGTGACCGAAGTGGACACCGGCCTCCAGCATGTCCCGCATGGATACTTGGCTCATGAGCGAAATCCTCGATGACGTTGGGTTGAACCTCCACGCCTCCCCAGGCAACGACCCGCGCGGGCGGGCACCCGGTTGTCCCGGTGACGGGGCGTGTGTGGCGATAGGGGCCCAGCGCTGCGCCAGGCCAGGAAAATGGCGCGACAGACCTGCGTCGCGCGCCAGGGGCCAGTCCGACGGGGCCGCGTTCGCCCGGGGCGATTCGGTTTGCCGTTCTGGGGTCGGCTTTTATACCATAGGGCTCAGGATTCGAGCAATTTCAAGCCTGTCTTCAGCCCCACCGGGGCCCGTTCCGACCCCCCCTCCCGCGGAAGTAGTCCCTCAGCATGAGCGTAATCATCAAGACCGCCGACGAGATCGTGAAAATGCGCCAGGCCGGGCGTCTGGCGGCGGAGGTCCTAGAGATGGTCGCCGAGCACGTGGTCCCCGGGGTGACGACCAATGAACTCGACCGCCTGTGCCACGACCACATCGTCAAGGTCCAGGGGGCCATCCCCGCGCCCCTCAACTACCGTGGCTTCCCCCGTTCCATCTGCACCTCGGTCAACCATCAGGTCTGTCACGGCATCCCCGGCGACAAGCAGCTCAAGAAGGGCGATATCGTCAATATCGACATCACCGTGATCAAGGATGGCTATCACGGGGACACCAGCAAGATGTTCTGCCTCGGGGAGCCCTCGATCCTCGCCCGCCGCCTGGTGCAGGTGACCCACGAGGCCCTGTGGGTGGGCCTGAACCAGGTCCGTCCCGGGGC
>JAGVUH010000083.1 GCA_019136395.1 Gammaproteobacteria bacterium | reverse complement strand
GGTGTGGCGCGGCCTCGACGCCCTAGCCTTCATCACCGCGACCTTCCGGCTCTTTCATCCCCAGTTACCCGCCGGCCCCTGACTCACCGTGTCCAGTATGGGTAATAGACAGCCTCTGGTGGGGGAGGGTTGGGGAGGGGGAAGAGGGGGGCTGAACGAGTACAAATTGCCAGTCCTCGCCGAATGCCTCCTCCACGAAGCGCCTTGCGGCGACACAGGCCGCCGCGGTTAAGATGAATCCCGATTCACCCCTGACGGTGATAGTCCTGGATGCGGGCCACCTCGGACCGGGAGCCGAGAATGACTGGCACCCGCTGATGCAGGTCCTCGGGCTGGAGGTCGAGGATGCGCTCCGGGCCCGTGATCGACCGGCCACCAGCCTGCTCGACGATCAGGGACATGGGATTGGCCTCGTAGAGCAGGCGCAGCTTGCCGCCCTGGCCCTTGGCCTTCATCTTGCTGTCAAGGGGGTACATAAAGACCCCGCCGCGGGTGAGGATGCGATGGACCTCGGCGACCATGGAGGCGATCCAGCGCATGTTGAAGTCCTCGCCGCGGGGGCCTTCCTTGCCCGCCAGGCATTCGTCCACGTAGCGGCGCACCGGCGACTCCCAGAAACGCATGTTGGAGACGTTGACGGCGAACTCCCGAGTCTCCTCGGGGATGCGGATATTGGGATGGGTGAGAATGAACTCGCCGATGTTCTGGTCCAGGGTGAAGCCATTGACGCCATTGCCGGTGGTCAGGACCATCATGGTCGAGGGCCCATAGATGGCGTATCCGGCGGCGACCTGCCGGGTGCCGGGTTGCAGGAAGGCCTGCTTGCTGGGCTCGGCGCCCTCGCCGGGGCAGCGCAGGATGGAGAAGATGGTGCCCACCGAGACGTTGACGTCGATGTTGGAGGACCCGTCCAGGGGGTCGAAGGTCAGCAGGTACTTGCCGCGGGGATAGGCGGCGGGAATGGGATAGATGTCGTCCATCTCCTCGGAGGCCATGGCCGCCAGATGACCCGCCCACTCGTTGGACTTGATGAAGATGTCGTTGGAGAGCACGTCCAGTTTTTTCTGGGTCTCGCCCTGGACGTTCTCGCTGCCGGCGCTACCCAGGATGCCCACCAGGGCGCCGTGGTTCACCAGGTTGGAGATGACCTTGCAGGCGGTCACCACGTCGTTGAGGAGAGAAGTGAAATCGCCCGTGGCGCCGCTGACCCGGCGCTGTTCCTCGATGATGAATTGGGTGATGGTGGTGCCGTTGTGCATATCCTGCTCCCGAATGTGACATACCCCAGGCCGGGGTGCGGGCTATATTAGCGAATCTTGATAATAAGCTCACCCTGAAGATGGATACCTTGCTTGACATCCTGACCTTCCGGCGCTTCCTGGCCCCCTATGCCCTCCCTTTCTTTTATTACCTGGGCGCCCTGGGGGTACCCTTCGCCGCCTGGGGTCTGCTGATCTGGCTGCGCCGGCGTTACGGCAGCCTGGACCAGGCGATCCAGACCGGTGGCGCGCTCGCCCGGCGCCACACCCGACGGCGGGACCGGGTGCTGTTCCTGCTTCTTTTCCTGGCCGCCTTTTTGTTCATGGAATTGATGTGGCGCCTTCTCTTCGAGTACCTGATCGCCTTTTTGCAGATGCGTGACGCCCTGCTGTTGCTGCAGGAGGGCCGCATCGGTGGCTGAGCCGTGCGTGGCGACTGGCTGGCCGCTGACCGGGGTCATCAGGGAATGCCAGGGCCGCTGATAGCCATTCCGAAGCTCAAAGGGCCACCGATAGCCATCCTGACGCTGAAGGGGCAAAATAACCGCCAAATAATCAGAAATAGGGATACCCGGGGCCACCCCATGCCTGACGCCACTGCCCTCGCGCCCCCCGCACCAGTGCTCGTCGACCCCTACGGCCGGCATGTCACCTACCTGCGCCTGTCGGTCACCGACCGCTGTGACTTCCGCTGCGTCTATTGCATGGACCCGGACCAGCGCTTCGCCCGCCGTGACCAGACCCTGAGCACCGCGGAGTTGCTGGCGGTCGCGCGGGTGTTCGTCGGCCTGGGGGTGCGCAAGGTACGTCTCACCGGCGGGGAGCCCCTGGTGCGTCCGGATCTGATCGACCTGATGCACGCCATCCACGCCCTCCCGGGCCTGGAGGAACTGGTCCTCACCACCAACGGCTCCCAACTCGCCGCCCGCGCGGCGGACCTGCGCGCCGCCGGGGTGCGTCGCATCAACATCAGCCTGGACAGCCTGCGACCAGACCGTTTCCGGGAGCTGACCCGCCATGGCGACCTGGGCCAGGTCCTGGCCGGCATCGACGCCGCCCTGGCCGCCGGCTTCGAGCGCGTCAAGCTCAACACCCTCATCCTCGGCGAGCGCAACGGCGACGAGATCCTCGACCTGATGCGCTTCGCCCTGGCCAAGGGCATCAACCTCAGTTTCATCGAGGAGATGCCTGTGGGCGCGGTCGACCGCCGAGACACGGATTTTTACTCCAGCGAACGCATCCGTGCCCTCATCAGCCCCCACTTCCCGCTTATCCCCACCACCGAGACCACCGGTGGCCCGGCCCGCTACTACCGGATCCCCGGCAGCCCCACCCGAGTCGGCTTCATCTCTCCCCACAGCCACAACTTCTGCGCCGACTGCAACCGGGTCCGGGTCACCGCCGAAGGCCAGTTATTGCTGTGCCTTGGCCGGGAGGACGCCCTCGACCTGCGGACCCTCCTCCGCCGCCACCCCGGTGACGACGCGCACCTCCGCGCCGCCATTATCGAGGCCATGCGCATGAAACCCGCCGGTCACCACTTCCAGATTGGGGTGCCGGCGGTGGTCGGGCGGCAGATGAATCTGACCGGAGGCTGAGCCCCCTACCGCGCCTGCACCGCCGCCAGGGCGGTCATGTTGAGCAGCCCCCGCACCGTGATCCCGGGGGTGACGACATGGGCGGACTTGGCAGCGCCCAGCAGGATGGGGCCGATGGCCGTCCCGTCGCCCATCACCTTGAGCAGATTGAAGGCGATATTGGCGGCATCCTGGTTGGGCATGATCAGCAGGTTGGCCCGGCCTTCCAGTTGGGAGTCCGGGAAGCGTGCCTGACGCATGGTGGCGGACAGGGCCAGGTCGGCGCGCATCTCGCCCTCCACCTCCAGGTCCGGGTAGGCGCGCTGAATGCGGCACAGGGCATGATGCATCTTGCGCGCCGAGGGGTCCTGGTGACTGCCAAAGTTGGAATGGGACAGCAGGGCCACCTTGGGCTCGATGCCGAAGCGTCGCACCTCGTCGGCGCAGAGGGCGGTGATCTCCACCAGGGCCTCGGTATCCGGATCGGGCTGGACATCGGTATCGGCGATGAACACCGGGCCGGTGGGGAGGACGACGGCGGTCATGGCGACCATGTGCTCCACCCCCCGGGCGCGGCCGACGATCAGCTCGATCTGCTCCAGGTGGCTGCGATAACGACCGATGGTGCCACTGATCATGGCGTCGGCCTCGCCGGTGCGCAGCAGAACGGCGGCCAGGGCGGTGGCGGACCCGCGGATGTGGACCCGCGCCTCGGCGGGGGTGAAGCCCCGGCGCTTGGCGCGCTGATAGAAGGCGGCGTAGTGGGCCTCCCGGTCGGGGTTGTCCTGGGGGTCCACCACCCGGCAGTCCTCGTCCAGGCGCAGATTCAGGCCCAGGCCGGCGAGACGCCGCTCGATGACGGCGCGCCGACCGATGAGGATGGGCCGGGCGATGCCCTCCTCCACCGCCTGCTGGGCGGTCTGGAGGACCATCTCCTCCTCGCCCTCGGCGAAGACCACCCGCCGCATCTCCTTGCGCGCCAGGTCGAAGATGCGCTTCATGGTCATGCCGGTACGGATGACCCGGTTCTGCATGCCCTGGCGGTAGGCCTCCAGGTCCTCGATCGGCCGGGAGGCGACGCCGGAGGCCATGGCGGCGGCGGCCACCGCCGGGGCGACCACTTCCATGAGCCGCGGATCGAAGGGCTTGGGGATCAGGTACTCGGGGCCGAAGCGCAGGTCCTTGCCGCCATAGGCCTGGCGGACGATGTCCGAGGGGCGCGCCCGAGCCAGGGCGGCGATGGCCTCGACGCAGGCGCGCTTCATCTCCTCGTTGATCTCGGTCGCGCCGCAGTCGAGGGCGCCGCGGAAGAGGAAGGGGAAGCAGAGGACGTTGTTGACCTGGTTGGGATAGTCGGTGCGCCCGGTGGCGATGACCGCGTCCGGCCGCGCGGCCTGAGCCTCCTCCGGCAGGATCTCCGGGTTGGGGTTGGCGAGGGCGAAGATCAGGGGGTTCTCCGCCATCCGGGTCAGCCAGGGGGCCTTGAGGATGCCGCCAGCGGAGAGGCCGAGAAAGATATCGGCATCGGTCAGGGCCTCCTCCAGGGTACGCAGCGGGGTATCGACGGCATAGCGCGCCTTGTAGGGGTCCATGACCTCCGTGCGGCCCGCGTAGACCACGCCGGCGATATCGGTGACCAGGATGTTCTCCCGCCGCATGCCCAGGGACACCAGCAGGTCCAGGCAGGCCAGGGCGGCGGCCCCGGCCCCGGC
>JAGVUH010000540.1 GCA_019136395.1 Gammaproteobacteria bacterium | reverse complement strand
TCCCGGGGCCCCGTCTCCGGCAGGGGCTGGGGCGAGAAGCCCTGGGCGACGGCCTCCGCCGCCGCAGACAGCCGTTCCAGGGGCTTGGTCACGCGGCGCGCCAGGAGGGCGGCGGTGCCGACGACCAGGATGAGGGCGATGAGGATCACCAGGGTCAGGCCCTCGAAGGGCCGGCTCTGCACCCGTTCCCGGGGAAAGCCGATCCATCGGGACTGGTCCCGGCCCGGCAGGCGCACCCACAGCCAGCGCTCACCGTCCCGCCAACTGCTGCCGGTGGCGACCGGCCCCCCCAGCCAGCGCTCACCGTCCCGCCAACTGCTGCCGGTGGCGACCGGGCCCCCCGTCCGCTCGGTCAGGGCCAGGTGCAGGCGCTCCAGGTAGGGGAAGTAGAAGTCACTCAGACCCTCGGGGTCCTCGCCTGGTGGGAGCAGCCACAGGCCGTGCTCCCGGGCCATGTGGGCCCGATATTCCCCCTGTCGGTCCGCGTCCAGGTGGGCCAGGGTTTCGGTGGCCAGCACCATCAGGGCCGCCAGGTCCCGGGTCCCCCGGTCCGCCACCGGCACCAGGGCGAACTGGACCACGGTGGCGAAGGCCAGGAAGGCGAAGAGCCCGAAGGTGACGATCAGGGTGAGCAGGGCCCGGCTGAACAGGGAGAGGCGCATCAGTCGGCCGCGGGGTTGGCCGGGAGGATCTGGGGGGTGAAGAGGTAGCCCTTGCCCCAGACGGTGCGGATGTAGGCGGGATGTTTGGTGTCCGGCTCGATCTTGGCCCGCAGCCGCGCCACCAGGACGTCGATGCTGCGGTCGAAGGGCGAGCGCTCGTACCCCCGCAACAGATCCAGGAGCTGATCACGATTCAGCACCTGGTTGGGGTGGGCGAGAAAGACCTGGAGGAGGTCGTATTCGCTGCTGGTCAGGGGGACGGGGCCCAGATCGCTGGACAACTCCCGCCGCTGGGGATCGAGGCGATAGGGGCCAAAGGTCAGGACCGGCCCCGCCGCGGGCTCCGCTTCCTCCTGTTGGTCCCGCGGACAGCGGCGGCGCAGGATGGCGCGGATGCGGGCCAGGAGTTCGCGGGGGTTGAAGGGCTTGGCCAGATAGTCGTCGGCGCCGACCTCCAGGCCCACGATGCGGTCGATATCGTCCCCCCGGGCCGAGAGCATGAGGATGGGCAGGGACGAGCCCCGCCGCAGCCGGCGGACCACGGCAAGCCCGTCCTCGCCGGGCAGCATCAGGTCGAGGATCACCAGGTCCACCGGGTTGTGGGCCAGCCACTCATCCATGGCGGCGCCGTCTTCCACCCCCGCGACGGCGAAGCCTTCCTGGGTCAGGTAACGGGTCAAGAGGGAGCGGATTCGCTCGTCATCATCCACGATCAGGAGGCGTATGGGTGGGTCCTTGATCACGGGTGGTGGCCTCTGGTTAAGGAAGGGGTCCCGATCCACGCGGGGGGCGGCATCGTTGGCCGCGGGCTTGGCGGCCAGGCGTGGGCCTGAAATAACGATTTGTTACAATATAAGTGTATCCCGAAATACTAAATAACGCATAGGTCATTACACTTGGGATAGCGGCATGAAGCCGTTTTACCACCGGTTGTGGTAAACCCGGATTATTTTAAGCAGTTGAGGGCTTTCTGGGCAGCAAGCCAGTTGGGCCGCTAGGGTGGCAACACACCCCCTCTAGCGGTCTTTTTTTTGGGGGGGGAGAGCAGGCTCCCTGGCGTTACCGGCGTGGAATGGGGTGAGGCGCGCGGGACGGCCTAGGATTCCTTGCCCACCGCCGCCAGGGCGTCGGCCAGGATCGCCAGCACCTCCTCCAGTTCGGTCCGCAGCGCCTCCACCCGCCGCCCCAGGGCCGGGTCCACCTCCAGCAGGCTAGGGTGGCCAGCCAGGGCCTCGGGTTCCGGCACCCGCCCGGCGGCGACGCCGAGGACGGTCAGGTCCCGGTTTCTGAGTTGTCGCAGGTGGATGCCACGTCTCATGGGGTCCCCCTCGGGGATCGCGGGCGCATCGGAGTCAGGCCTCAGGCAGTCAGCCGGTCGCGGACCCGTTCCAGCACCGTCCGGACCTCTGCGGCGATGGCGTCGACCGCCGGCACCCCGGCCAGGCCCAGGACCGTCACCGGGTCCATGAAATCGACGGCGGTGCTGGCCGCGTCCAGGGCCCGCACCACCACGTTGCAGGGCAGCAAGGCACCCGTGGCGGGCTGGGCCGCGATCACGCGGCTGGCCAGGGCCGGGGCGCAGGCGCCCAGGATGCAGTAGTCACTGATCTCCTCCCCCAGCTTGGCCTTGAGGATCCCGCTCACGTTCACCTCGCTGACCAGGCCCAGCTTTTCGGCGCCCAGGGCCTCCTTGACCCTGGCCAGTGCTTGCTCATGGGGGGCCTTGATGACGACGCCAAAGACATACATGCTCAGATCTCCGGTGATGATTAAGGGATGCCGGCTACCCGGCACCGCCATGGTCCGCGTTCCCGGCCCAGGGGCCCGACCTAAATTCCGCCGCCAGCCCGCCAAGCCGCTAAGGGGTAAAATATACAGGAAGCGGTTCGGTTTTCCCGGATCTCACTCACCAGCAATCGACGCGGATGGACACCCTCAAACTCAGGCGCATCGCCATCGACACCTACCGCGAGAACGTGGCCTTCCTCCATCGGGATTGTCCGCACTACCGCAGCGAGGGCTTCCAGGCCCTGGCCAAGGTGGAGGTCCTGGCCGGGCGCGGGGCCATGCCGGTGCTGGCGGTCCTCAACGTGGTGGACGACGTGGCCATCGTCGGCCCGGATGAGCTGGGCCTGTCCGAGCAGGCCTTCGCCCAGATCGGCGTCCCCGAGGGCTCACCGGTCACCGTCAGCCAGGCCCAGCCGCCGGCCTCCCTGGGCGCCGTCCATCGCAAGATCCGCGGCGAGCGCCTCCAGGCCTGGGAATACGCCGACATCGCCCGGGACATCGTCAACAACCGTTATTCCAAGATCGAGATGTCGGCCTTCATCGTCGCCTGCGCCCAGGTGGGGCTGGAGCGCGAGGAGGTCCTCTACCTGACCCAGGCCATGGTGGAGAGCGGCGAGCGCCTGGACTGGGGCGCCGACCTGGTGGCGGACAAGCACTGCATCGGCGGGGTGCCGGGTAACCGCACCACCCTCATCGTCATGCCCATCGTTGCCGCCCACGGCCTGCTGATCCCCAAGACCTCCAGCCGCGCCATCACCTCCCCCGCCGGCACCGCCGACACCATGGAGGTCCTGGCCCGGGTCGACCTGTCGCCGGATCAGCTCCACGACATCGTCCACCGCGAGCGCGGCTGCCTGGCCTGGGGGGGGACCGCCCGCCTGGCCCCGGCGGACGACGTCCTCATCTCGGTGGAGCGGCCCCTGTCCCTGGACTCCCCGGGGCAGATGGTCGCCTCGATCCTGGCGAAGAAGCTCGCCGCCGGCTCGACCCATCTCCTCATCGACATCCCGGTGGGACCCACGGCCAAGGTGCGCCATCACCAGGATGCCCTGCGCCTGCGCAAACTCTTCGAATACGTGGGCGACAGCCTGGGCCTGCACTTGGAGGTGCTGCTCACCGACGGCAGTCAGCCCATCGGCCGCGGTATTGGTCCCGTGCTGGAGGCCCGGGATGTCATGGCCGTCCTCGACAACGACCCGACCGCCCCGGCGGACCTGCGCGACAAGTCCCTGCTGCTGGCCGGCCAGATCCTGGAGTTCGACCCCGCCGTGCGCGGAGGCACCGGCCAGGCCCTGGCCCGGGAGATCCTGGAGTCCGGCCGCGCCGCGGCCAAGCTGCGCGCCATCATCGCCGCTCAGGGCGCCAACCCGGAGCCCCCGGCCCTGGGCGGCCTGCGCCATGAGATCCCCGCGCCGGTGGATGGCGTGGTCACCGCCATCGACAACTTCCAGATCGCCCGCATCGCCCGCCTGGCGGGTGCCCCTCTGGACCCCGGGGCCGGGGTCGAACTGCACCGCAAGCTGGGCGACCCGGTGCGTCAGGGCGAGACCCTCTATGCCATCTATGCCCGCTTCCCTGCCGATTATCGCTTCGCCCGCGCCCTGGCTGGCCAGGACTCGGGCTATGCTATTGCCGAGCCCCTTGGCGACCATGGGGCGGGGACCAACCACTGGCGCGTGCCCATCCGCGTCCGGAGCCGGACCTGACCTCGGGCATGCCTGTCACCCGTCGGCATCTGGCTTTGATCAGCAACTGGCCATGATGGGAGGCGCCGAAAAATAATCGGCATCTCCTCCGGAATGAGCACCCATCGGGCTGGGCATCAACAAGGTAAGCGCGTGAACCTGAACTCTCACTCAAACCTCGTCCTCGGCTTCCCGGACTACCGGGAACCCGCCCGCCGCCTGGCCGCCGCCGCCGGCCTGCCCTACGCCGAGGTCGAGGTCCATCGCTTCCCGGACGGCGAGAGCCGGGTGCGCCTCCCCGCCGGCCTGGGCGAGCGGCTCATCCTGTGCCGTAGCCTGGATCACCCCAACGACAAGCTCATCGAACTCGCCCTGACCGCCAGCGCCGCCCGCGAACTGGGGGCGCGGCACCTGACCCTGGTCGCCCCCTACCTGTGCTACATGCGCCAGGACAAGGCCTTCAACCCCGGCGAGGCCATCAGCCAGCCCATCATCGGCCCCAGTGCCTGACCGCCGCCCCCCTGATGGCGGACTTCCTGGCCCGCGAACTGGAGGCCCCGGTCCTCATCGGCCCGGATGAAGAGGCCCAGCAGTGGGTGGCCGCCATCGCCGTCCACGCTGGCCTCGCGTACCGGATCGGAGCCAAGGTCCGCCACGGCGACCGCGAGGTCGAGGTCCATTTTCCCGATCCGCCCCCACCGGGTCGCCACCTGGTCCTGGTGGACGATGTCGCCAGCACCGGCCGCACCCTGGAGGCCGCCGTCGACGCCCTGGCCAAGACCCGCCCCGCTACCCTCTCGGTGCTGGTCACCCACGCCCTCTTCCTGGAGGGCACCCTGGAGCGGCTGCGCCAGGCTGGGGTGTCCCATGTCTGGAGCACCGACAGCATCCCCCACCCGACCAACCGTCTGGAATTGGCGCCTCTACTGGCGCGGGCCCTGACCCGGCCTGACGCCGCGCGGGACGGCATGGCCATCTGACAGCCAGCTACCGCCTGGTCATGCCTTGCTTCGCCGGCTAGCCTGTCCCCTGACCTTCTGGTACCTTCGTCGGGATCTTTTCCACCAGCAGTCATCGCTTTTTTCCTAGACGAGTCTTCGCTAACCCGGATTGAGGCGAGTCAGTAGATCCACGATGGAACATTGGTACGCAGTTCACACCAAGGCTCGTGACGAGCAACTGGCCGAGGAAAACCTCCAACGTCAGGGGTTCCACACCTTCCTCCCTCGGGTCAAGGCCGCCCGACGGCGGCGCGGGCGCTGGCACGAAGTCATCGAGCCCCTCTTCCCGGGCTACCTCTTCATCCGCCTCGACATGCTGACCCGGGACAGCTCACCCATCCGCTCCACCCGCGGCGCCCTCGGCCTGGTCCGCTTTGGC
>JAGVUH010000032.1 GCA_019136395.1 Gammaproteobacteria bacterium | reverse complement strand
CGGGCGCGGATGATCAGGTAGGCCCCGAGAATGACGGCCAGGGTCAGGACAATCTTGGCGAACATGCGGGCAACGTTAGCACAGATGCCCCGCCCCGCGGTTGCGTGGTGCCCATGCCGGGCCTTAAGATTCCAGGCCATGAAGACCGGCGCGACCGCCTCGCTGACCCCCTTTTTCAAGCTAATCAGCCGCTTGTGCGCGCTGTTACTCGTTATCCCCCTAGTCGGCTGCAACGAGCCCCCCGCCCCGAGCATCAACCTCTACCGGGCCCTGCACACCGGCGACCTGGATCAGATCAAGCGTCACCTGTACTGGGGGACGGACATCAACCAGCCCGGACCCGATGGGGACTACCCCTTGCATCTCGCGGCCGAGCGGGGCCATGTGGTCGTCGTTGATGAGCTCCTCAGCCACGGCGCCAGCCCGGAGGCCATCAATGGCGCGGGGCGTACCCCCCTGCAATTGGCCCTGTTGGCGGGCAAGACCGAGGTCGCGCGCCTGTTGGTCAACAAGGGCGCCACGGCCGACCCCCAGTCCTTGCTGGCCCTGCTGGTGGCGGCCGGGGTCTCGGACCGCGATGCCCTCGCCTTCGTGGTTGCCCGGGGTGCCGACGTGAACGCCGCCGACGCGGCTGGCGACCGCCCCTTGCACCGGGCGGTGGCACTAGGCCAACTGCTGCTGGTCAAGCGACTGATTGCCCTGGGGGCGGAGGTCAACCTGACCAATGCCCAGGGACTCACCGCGCTGGCCCTGGCCCAATCCTTGGGCCAGCGCGACATCACCGCCCTGCTGGTATCCTTCGGCGCCAGCCCTACCTCACCCAAGCCCTGAGCCCTTGACCTCAGGCCCTGAGCCCATTACCCCGCGAGAAACGGAGACATTGTCATGGCCGAAACCATCGATGAATTGACGGTCAGCTACCGGGAGGGCGACCTCGAAACCGTCCAGGAGCTCGACAAGGTCGTCCTCTCCAAAGGGGCCTGGACCACCATCCTCTTCCGCTACCGGGACTGGGACCGGGCCAAGGAGACCTACGGCCCGGAGAAATACAGCATCCGGCGCTATCAGAAACGCAACGGCCAGTATCAACAACAGTCCAAATTCACCATCTCCAGCCGGGCCCAGGCCCAGACCCTGATCGCCGCCCTCCAGAAGTGGGTGGAGGCCGACTGACGGAGGGGTGGTGAGCGGAATGGCTGCCTCCCGATCGGGGTAGCAACCCGCTCTGGTTAGAGGCCGCCCTTACTGCATCCCCTCGGGAATGACCGGGGGTTGAGCCTCTCCCGGCAACGGCGGGGCCACCATCTCCGGCGCCGGCTCGGCACCCTGCCCCGCTGAGGCTTGGCCCTCCCCTCCGGGTGGCGGGGCACCCGGCATCCCCCCCCCGGCGGGGGCACCCCCCTGGCCGCCACCCTTGGCGTCCAGGGTCAGGCGATTGCCCTTGTCGTCAATGGTCAGAGTGAAGCGGCTGAGGACGCTCATCCCCAACAGACCGCTGTTGCCCAGCATCTGGTCCTCCAGGAAGGCCGCCCGGACATTCTCGACCCGGCTTTGTCCCAGCCAGACCGCCGGCAGGCTACCGATGCGCGCCTGCACCTTGCCATTGGCGGTCTGCATCTCACTCGGGCGCAGACCCTCGCCATCGATCCCCAGCATTGACAGCAGGGAGGCCGGCAGGACCACGAAGTCGGCCCCGGTGTCCACCAACAATTCCCGCGTCACCCGCTTACCGCCGGCGCCCTCCAGGGAGATCTGCACGGCATGCTGGGTTCCACGCCGCGTGGTTTTGAGCTCGATATGACCGCTGGCGTTCGCCCCCGCCGCCGGGGTGGGCGTCGGTGGCGGGACATAAGCCGTCTTCTCACCAAGGATGATGACCCGTTCCACCCCCCCATCCGGTTTCTGGACGATGATATGGTCGAAATCCACCAGGAGCTTGCGCAACCGTGGATAGAGTTCCTCGCCACTCGCCCGCCCCCGAGCCTCCTCGGCGATGGCCCCCGCGCCCACCAGGGTGAAGCCATGGGCCGCGGACAGGCGCTTCAGTTCTTCGCCGACTGGCACCCGCGTCTGCGCGCCGGCCGTGGTGGGTGGCTGTGGCGTTTGCGTGCCGGCGGCGCCAGGAGGCTGAGGCGTTTGCGCGCCGGCCGCGGTGGGTGGCTGCGGTCGCGCCGGCGGCGGCTTTCTGGCGGTGGGTGGCTCACCGGGAGGTGCCTGCGCCGCCAACCAGCCAGGCGATAGGACGGCAAGCAGCGGCAGGGCGGGAACCCAACAGCGCCAACGCCAAGTACCAGGGAAAGAGGGCTTCATGCAGGCCGGGCCTCATTGCGTAGGGGGGCGGAATCTGCGGGCCAGTATGGCAAGCCCGCCGGTTTTCTCCAAGCCTGTCGTCGATTCCGGGAAATCAACTGGTCAACAACAACCTACCGCAGGCCGGTGGGTTGAAGATCGGCGAACTCAACTCCCAACGGAATGTGAATGTGGCTGAAAGCGGGTGGTTTGGACACCAGCCCGAGCACCCTTGGACAGGCTAAGCCGCCCTAGGGAAATCAAGGGTGGCGTTCAGGGCTCTGGGCTCTGGGCTCTGGGCTCTGGGCTCTGGGCTCTGGGCTCTGGGCTCTGGGCTCAGGGCTCAGGGCTCTGGGCTCAGGGCTCAGGGCTCAGGGCTCAGGGCTCAGGGCTCAGGGCACGCTCGCGGGCTCGGCCGGTTGCGTCAAGGCGATGATGGCAACCAAGGGGCGCCAGGCCCAGAAGGCGTAATGGTTGAGGGGTGGCAAATACATCTGGGAGATCTGGCCATCCAGGTAGAGGGCGTTGGGGCAGTCGAGGCGATCGCGAAACAGGGTGCCAAAGTCATGGAAATTGGTCTCACCGTCGGAGATGGCGAACAACACCCGCCCCGCCCGATCGACGCCAACCCCATTGCGCACATAGCGACTCTCGTACCCAGGGATGAAGCGAGGATGGAGCGCGCCATCGATGACCAGCATGGGACCGGACTGAACGGCATACCGCACCGGCGCCGTGGGTCGATAGTCATCCGTCTGCGCGACGCCCGCGCCCTGGGTGGTGACATAGAAAACGCCGTTGGGCTTGAGGAAGAAGTTGCCGCCCCCTCGCCCCCGATTGAGGGGAACGAGGGTCGCGCCATCCTCGACGTAGAGCCCCAGGGGGGCCAGGTCCCGTGAATAGATACCGCCATTGACGGCGAAGGTCAGTCGTTCCCCCCGGGCGGCCAATTCCTGGCGCAAGGCCTGAAGGCTGGCGTAGGGACTGCCATCGGGACGCTTCCAGTAAAAGCGCAGGCCCTGTTCCTCTCCCGGATCGAGTCGGTAGACATCGTATTCCACCCCCTGATGCTGGAGGGAAAAGGCGGTGGCCGCCGGTACGGGCATCGCAAGGCACGACAGCAACGCCACCAGTCCCTGGAGAAAGCGCCTTGGCCGCGCAAGCCCGCTCCTGGTCCCACCGCCAGTCCCGGTCTCGGCACCGGCACCGGCACCTCTGGCTCTGGCTCTGGCACTGGCACTGGCATCGGCATCGATCCCGACCAGGGCCAGTTCCCTGTCCCAGTTCCCGTCTTCGGTATGGACTTGTACTCCGGCCAGGACCCCGGCCTGGACTCCGGCATGAACCTCGGCATGGTGCCGGACCTGGGCCTGGGCCTGGGCCTGGGCCTGGGCCTGGGCCTGGGCCTGGGCCTGGGCCTGGGCCTGGGCCTGGGCCTGGGCCAGCATTGGAATCAGGACGGCATCTCCCGAAGAAGTCCCCGCAAGCGTTCGCCGCCACCTCATAGTCAACCCACCCTCTTCCTACCAAAACGAACTCAGGTCGCCATGCTAACCGGCCAGGCGCGGCTTGGCATCCCGGGGTACCGTCCGGAGGCACCGTCCCCCAGTATTACTCCTGGTATTGCCCCCGCTATCGCCCAAGCTATCGCCACCGCTATCACTCCGGTATCAGCTCGATATCTCCCGGGTATCATCCCCCGTGACATATCGGCCTTGAGCACCGCTGACATTATCCGCCACCGGTTGCCGATGAGCGTCGCGAACCCTTATGCTGGTTCATACGCAACGCTTCCCGTAGCAAAGCCAGGCCAGGCCAACCCAAGCCAGGCCAGGCCAGGCCAGCGAGTGGGTCCCCGCTCCGCGCCAGCCCTACCCCTTTGAGCCATGACCATGCCCAGCGCCCCGGAACTTTACCCGCCCATCGAGCCCTATGCCACCCAGCGCTTGAGCGTTGAGGGCCATGAGCTCTACCTGGAGGAATGCGGCAATCCGGCGGGCATGCCCGCGGTCTTTCTCCATGGCGGCCCGGGGGCAGGATGCGACCCCCTGCACCGCCGCCTCTTCGACCCCGCCCGCTATCGGCTGATCCTCTTTGACCAGCGGGGCGCCGGTCGCTCGCGGCCCCACGCCGACCTGCGCCTCAACACCACCTGGCACCTGGTCGCGGACCTGGAACGGATTCGTGCCCATCTCGGCATCCAGCGCTGGCTGGTCTTTGGCGGTTCCTGGGGTTCGACCCTGGCCCTGGCCTATGCCCAGACCCACCCGGAGCGGGTGACC
>JAGVUH010000345.1 GCA_019136395.1 Gammaproteobacteria bacterium | reverse complement strand
TGCGAGCACAAGCAAAAGTCTTAATCCCCTTTAGATCGGGTCTGCTTTTCTACGAGGGGAATTGCGATTATTGAAAAATAATCGCTAGTCTTAATCCCCTTTAGATCGGGTCTGCTTTTCTACAAAAAGCGTTTGATTGGCTTGATCAAAAGGATTTGCGTCTTAATCCCCTTTAGATCGGGTCTGCTTTTCTACCTAACCTCATGTCACCCACCCCCTTTCCCGTGTCTTAATCCCCTTTAGATCGGGTCTGCTTTTCTACGGATCATGAACTGGTCACCATCGCTCGCTACCTGTCTTAATCCCCTTTAGATCGGGTCTGCTTTTCTACCACTTGGCGCTTCATCGCGATCGCACCTTGATTCGTCTTAATCCCCTTTAGATCGGGTCTGCTTTTCTACTTAGCCTCGGGGCGGCGGATGCGCTCGCGGATCTGGGTCTTAATCCCCTTTAGATCGGGTCTGCTTTTCTACAACCTTTAGGCATGAACACCCTCAGACAGTTTCGTCTTAATCCCCTTTAGATCGGGTCTGCTTTTCTACCTGCGACCGGACATCAACTGGGCAGTGATCCGTGGGTCTTAATCCCCTTTAGATCGGGTCTGCTTTTCTACTGCCCCCCAAAATAAACCCCTTAATAACAATAGCCTGCAAGGGGGGCTGAGGATGATTAGGCATGAGGAAAAGTTCACGTGCAGGGCTATAAGAAATATCTATGGACTGAACCGACCATCGCCTTGGTGTTCATTGATCTGTGCGAATCATATCACACTCAAAATGCGGTTCAACTCTCTGATTCACAATGAATATTATCCCAGAATGACTCCTCTGCCGCTGGCGATTCCCGCGGTGCGGTTGCATTTGCCCCGCTTTGGACGCGCACGACACGATACTCCTCAAGGCGGGCACCATAGGCGCGCATCCGTTCCGGGGTCAATTCCTGGCCCCGGCTGTGCCGCGACAGATGCAGGGCCAGATGAAGGTAGCGACCGCCACGCTCACAGACCGCGGCGGCCAGGTTGATGGGGAGGGTGCCCACGACGCAATCACCGGGCTGGATGGCGCCGGGGTCGAGATGTTCCACCAGCCGGTCGATGGGGATACCTTCTTCAGCGGCCCACGCCCAGGCCCCTGGGTGGCGGCTGACCAGATAGGTCGTCATGACGGTTTCAGGTTTGTCTTCAGCGGGCTGCCAGCCAGTGGCGGAGCACGGCACCCAACTCGCTCAGCCGGTTGCCGGCGCAGACGCGGATGCGCAAGTCCGCCGCCCGGCGCAAAACGGTGGCCGGCAGGGACCGAAAGCTGACCAGCAGGGCCTGGGCTTGCAGGCCGCCGAGCAGATCGCTCAAGGTATCCAGGCGGTAGAGGGTGTCGGCGCCGATCCCCTCCCCTTCGCCGCCATTCCAAGCGCGGGTCTTACATTCGACCAGATAGAGGCGGTTTTCCGCCAGGCAGGCGACGTCGATCTCGTTGGGCACCTGATCGCCGCGGGGGTTTTCGTGCAGGATGTTGAGGGAGCGGGCCAGGTCTTGTAGATGGGGCAGCCGGCCGCGTTGACGGCGAATCAGGTCGTAGACGTGCTCTTCCAGCCAGCCGCCGTTGACGTAAAACCGGGCGGTTTCGTCGGGGAAATACAGGCGCTCGTGCCGGATCTTAAAAAGTCCGGCGTCGGCGAATCGGCCGAGGAGGGCCTGAAAACGGCGGTTGCAGCGGTATTTGGCGTCGATAGCGGGGGATACCAGCCCCTGCTCCGCCTTCATGGCCAGGTAGTTGAGATGGCCCAGGTCCCCGGCGTGCGCGGCGGCCTGGGTGGCGAGCCACCCGGTCAGGTCACTGAGTTCCAGCGGGATGCCCTCCCGGCTGAGACCCTGGACCTGGGCGCCATGGGCCTGGAGGAAACCCTCCAGGCGCAGGCGGTTGTCCAGATCGCGCGCCGCGAGGCCGGCGGGGTGCAGCCAGATGAGGCGGTCCCGTTCAGGGTGGACGTAGAAAATCGGCAGATCATAGGCACGGCACGCCTCGTAGGCGGCGATGCTCATGGGTTTGGTGCCGCCCGTGGCGTTCAGGGCCAGGGTGCCAGCCGCGACCAGGGCCTGTTCCCGGTCCAGCAGGCTCAGGATCTGGGTCTGTAGACGCTCCAGGTCCCAGGGGTCGGCGATATCCCAGGTCTCTACGCGGGTGCCACGGGCGCTGAGGACGCTCCCCAGCCAGCGGGCGCGACGTTGCATGTCGGCGCTGACCAGCAGGATGACACGCCGGGGGCGTAGGCTGGGGTCAAGGGCGGGGGTGAGGTTGGGCGTCGCCTGGGCGGAGACCAGGCACAGGTGGGTATCGATCGCGGGGACGGTGGTAGGGGTGCTCATCTTGAATGCCTCGACAATGCCGTCTTGGAGGTATCCATGGCCCAGCGCCGGCGGATGCCTTCCGTTTCCATAATGACGCGGGCCTGACTGCCGTCCTGGACCTTGATCAGATCGCCGCGGGCCCCGGTCACCAGTTGCAGTGCCACTCCTTCGGTTTCCAGGGCGGCGAGGACCAGGGCCGCGGTCATGGTCTTGGTGCCGCCGGTGTAGTCGGCGATGAAATGGGCTTCAGGGTGGCTGGCGCGCACTTCCCGGAGGGTCGCGCGGATGACGCTGACGGCGCCATCCAGGTCGTCCGCCGCCACCTCCCGTGCCTCGTAGGCCCCTTCCACCAGCCCCGCGAGGGTGGGAATGTTGGCCAGCTTTCTCACCTGGCCATCCGGCCGGCGTTCCTCGACGGGGGTCCCCTTGCCAAGGATCTGTTGCAAGGACCCAGGCCGGCCCGTGGCGGGGTCCGGCCCGGTGGCGAAGAAGACGACATAATCCGGCCGTGCCTGGGTGATGGCGGTGAGGATGGGCTTGTGGGAGCCGCCGACGGTGCAGAACAGGATGCCGCCCACACCGCCGATGCCACTGATTTCGCGGGTGCCGCTGACAGTTCCGCCCGCCATCAGGCGCGTTCCCGGATGGCCTGGATCAGGGCCTTGCGTTCTTGCTTCTTTTTGCTGGCGGGCCAGCCGATAAAGCCATAAACCTCCTCCGCCAGATCGGCGAGTTGCGCGCACACGGGGCCACCCCAGTCCGTCTGGGCCTGTTTGAAGGCTGACATCAGGGCATTGGCGAGTTCCCCACCCGCCTCCTTGCGCCCGGCGGCCCGGTCACGTGCCAGCAGGGCACGGAGGTTGGCGATGGTCCGCTCTTCCGCGCTCATCGCCGCCAGGATGGCCTGGCGCTCGGCCTCGGCCTGGGCGGCTTGGGCCTGAACCTCGGCTCGTTCCCGTTCGCGCTGGAGGGTGGCCGTCCGCTCGGCGAGGAGCTTCTCCCGCCGGGTCTGGACCCGTCGTCGCCAGTCCTGGCTGCCGGCGTCGTAGTCGACCTTGGGCCAGGGGGAGAGTTCGGCCTCTTCCTGCCAGGGTTCGACCAGCAACCAACCAAAGGGGAGTAACTGGCGCTTGGCCAGGCGCTCATCACTGGCCAGCCAGACCGTTTTGGCATGGTCCAGCCAGTCGGGCTGCTCCCGGGGACCGCGCATGATGCGGATATTGCGTACCCCTTCCAGGGTGACGGACTCGGCGCCGCTGTGACGGCCCACCCGCAACAACCAGGCGCGGTTGTTGGTCAGGGCTTGGCCCAGAGGTCCAGTCAGGATCTGGTCAAGGGCCTGCGCCCAATCGTTGTCGAGGAAGCCACGGCTGCGGAGCAGCTTGAGTTCCGCCTCCAGGAGCGGACGATAGAACCGGTTGCAGGCCAGGGCGATCTCGCTGAAGGTAAAGCGCAGACTGGGCCACTTGGGGCTGTCCACCCCACCGGTGTCACGGATGGTCAGGCTGCCGTCGAAGGCGCGGGGCACCAGGGGCGGCAGGCACTCCAGCAGTTGGTAGAGCCCCTGGCGTTCGGCCTGGGAGTCCAGCTCCGCACCCCCCTTGAACACGGCATCCTTCTTGCGATTGACGGCGAAGCGGACCTGGGTGGCGAAGGCCGCCGGGTCGCGCAGGCTGGCATCGCCCAGGGCGACCAGACGCAGGGGGTCGTTCTCCAGCTTGCCCATGCGGTAGCCGAAGAGCTGTTCCTGAAGGCGCTGGTTCTTCTGCCGGTCCCGCGCCAGTTCGGGGGGCAGGGGCTGGCCGTTGTTGACGGCGTTGAGCAAGGCGGTGCGGATCGCTCCCTTGAGGCCACTGCCGGGCAAGATGGCCTGGCCGGTGGGCGGGTTGTAAGCGGTACGCTCGATCTCCAGGCGGTTCTGCACCTTCTGGCCGCCCTGCTCGTACTGGGCCACCTGACCGACCCGTTCGCGGTAGAAGGCCTCCACGCTGGGGTTGACCTGGACCTGATGCCCCGCCACGGCGATGAGGGCCTCGCGGTTGTCGTAGAAAAAGCGTTGCACCTGGCGCAGGGTGTCCGGCGTCGGGTGGCCCTCCAGCAGGCGACCGAGGCGCTCGCGCTCATTGCCCGGCAGGGCTTCCAGGGCGGCGAGGGCATCAAAGGCATGGAGGGCGCCGTCGTCGATGACATAGCCGGTGGGATCGTAGTCCTGGCCGGTGCCCAGGTGGACCGGCGACAGGGG
>JAGVUH010000089.1 GCA_019136395.1 Gammaproteobacteria bacterium | reverse complement strand
GAGTTGGCCCGCCAGGCCATCCTGGCGGTGGACGCCAGCCTGGCCGAGCGCCTCACCCTGGCCCAGCAGGACCAACCCAGCCCCTGGCTGGCGGTTTAAATCGGTGGAAGGACAAGCCCCGGGTGATATCGCCCCTCCGGGGTCTTCATCCTGACTGTCATGGGGGGTAGGCCACACCCCTGAGAATGACTTAAATTCCTGTGACTTACACGATTTGGGATAGGGCTTGGCCCTCAGGAAAGTTGGCGTTAAAGTTTCCGGCAACGTCTTTCATCAACGGGTATGCGGCCTTACTCTCTGGGAAGTCAGCCGATCTCTGACGGCTCCTGGACGGCGCCTTGGTTGCCGTTCCCGGTTGAGGCACGATCCTGACCATTACCCAAGCCATCGAGATTCCCATCCCCGGTGCCATCCGACCATGACCTATCCCACCATCGCCGACTTTGTCGGCAATACCCCCTTGGCCCGACTCCAGCGCCTGCCCGGCGAAACCAGCAACCACATCCTGGTCAAACTGGAGGGTAACAATCCCGCGGGCTCGGTCAAGGACCGTCCGGCCCTGTCCATGATCCGCCGGGCCGAGGAGCGGGGCGAGATCCGTCCCGGTGACACCCTCATCGAGGCCACCAGCGGCAACACCGGCATCGCCCTGGCCATGGCGGCGGCCATCAAGGGCTACCGCATGATCCTGATCATGCCGGAGAACATGAGCCTGGAACGACGGGCCCTGATGCGCAGCTATGGCGCGGAGATCATCCTGACCCCGGCCGAGGGCAGCATGGAGGCCGCCATCGATCTGGCCCGGGCCATGGAGGGGCGGGGGGAGGGCCGCATCCTCGACCAGTTCTCCAACCCCGACAACCCCCGGGCCCATTACGAGACCACCGGTCCCGAGATCTGGCGCGACACGGGCGGCGCCATTACCCACTTCGTCAGTTCCATGGGCACCACCGGCACCATCATGGGCACCGGCCGCTACCTCAAGGAGCGAAATGCCGCGATCCAGATCGTCGGCGTCCAGCCCACCGATGGCGCCAAGATCCCCGGCATCCGCCGCTGGCCCGAGGCCTATCTGCCTCGCATCTACGAGCCCAGCCGCGTGGACCGCATCCTTGATGTCACCCAGGCGGAGGCCGAGGAGACCACCCGTGCCCTGGCCCAGCGGGAGGGGATCTTTTGCGGGATCTCCTCCGGCGGCGCCGTGGCCGCCGCCTTGCGCCTGTCGGCGGAGGTGTCGGGGGCGGTCATCGTGGCCATCGTCTGCGATCGGGGGGATCGTTACCTTTCCACCGGCGTGTTTCCGGCCTGAGGCCCGGAGGCCCTGGTCGCTTGCCTATGTCGTTATTTGGCAACATTCCCCGCCCGTCCGGAGGGCTTCCGGGCCTGCAGTGGGCGTAATAGGACCCCGCTCCCGTAGAATTACCCTAGGATGTCTGACCGGACTCAGTTTCATAACTGGCATGAATACATAAGAAATTCGTTCGGGAAAAGGCCAGGTTCCCTGCTGTGGGCCGGACGATTGTCGCTTTTCAGCAACGTCGCCTTTTTGCTGACAAACCGGGTCGGCACCAACTAGAATGATGACCTGTCCAACAGGTGAATAGCAGTTCACGAATTAGAGCGACATCCGCCGCTGATGGCCAGCGGTGGATGTGGAGGCGTATGACGATGCGGCGCGGTAATCAATTCAGCACCTTCGGGCCCCAGGCGCCCCGGGTAGTGGCGCGGGCGGAGCGGAGCGAGACCCGGCGGGTTCAGGGCTGGCGCGGCGTCCTGATGGCGATCCTCGGCCTCTGCTTCTCCAGCCTGGCCCTGGCCGACGAGTTGCTCCGTCAGCGGCTCGATGCCCTTCAGGAGACGCCCAAGCCGACCCTTGCGGGGGTGCGCCTAGCCGCGCCGCAACTGCTCGCGGAGGCCTATGCCGAGCGCGGTTTCGCCTTCGCCTGGGTCAACCCGCGGCAGGTCACCGATTTCATCGCCCTCGCGGAACAGAGCAGCGAGGCCGGCCTGCGTCCCGCCGACTTCCACCTCCCGGAGATCAGCAAACGCCTGCCCAACGCGGATCCCGCCGGCCTTCAGGGCGAGGACCGGGTCCAGATCGAGATTCTCCTTAGCGATGGCCTGCTGCGTCTGCTCCACCATGGCCGCTACGGCAAGGTCGACCCCCGGGCGATCGACAAAAACTGGAATCACGACGACGGCCCCAAGGGGGACGCCCTGGTTGCCGACCTGCGCCGGGCCCTGGCCGCCCCCCAACTCAAGAGCGCCGTCAGCGCTCTGCGCCAGGAACCCGGCTTCTACACCCGCCTTAAAGAAGGCCTGGCCCACTATCGGGCCCTGGCCGCCGCCGGGGGCTGGCCGACCATCCCCGCCGGCCCCAAGCTGGAGCCCGGCGTCAATGACGAACGGGTGCCCCTGATCCGCGACCGCTTGCGCATCACCGGGGATTACCAGGGGCCCACCCAGGTGGCCGGCAATCATTACGGCCCGGAATTGCAAAAGGCCGTGCGCCATTTTCAGGAACGTCACAGCCTCGAGGTCGATGGTCGCATTGGCCGGGCCACCCTGGCGGCCATGAACGTCACCGCCGAGGAGCGGGTGAACCAGATCCGCGTCAATCTGGAGCGGATGCGCTGGGTCAGCGATAAGCTGCCCCCGGACTATCTGCTGGTCGACATCGCCGCCCAGCGCGTCGAGTTGTATCGCGATGGCGAGGAGGTCTGGCACGCCAAGGCCATCGTCGGCCGCCCCGATCGCCCCACGCCCATCTTCCGCGACCGCATCGAGTACCTGGAATTCAATCCCACCTGGACGGTCCCCCCCACCATCCTCAAGGAGGACGTGGTGCCCAAGGCGCGCAAGGATCCCAACGCCGTGCGCAAGAAGGGTCTGGAGATCATCGACCGCCGTGGTAATAAGATCGAGCCCGAGGCCGTGGACTGGAATGTCGCCGCCAACAATCTGCCCTACACCTTCCGCCAGCCGCCCGGCCCCAAGAATGCCCTGGGCCAGGTCAAGTTCATGTTCCCTAACCGCCACTCGGTCTACCTCCATGACACCGCCGATCGTCAGCTCTTCCAGCGTGCCACCCGCACCCTGAGCTCGGGCTGCGTGCGGGTGGACAAGCCCATCGAGTTGGCCGAACTGGTGCTCAACGATCCCAAGTGGAACCCGGAAAAATTCACCAGCGTCTTCGAGTCTAAGAAGCCGTCCTCGGTGCGGCTGAAAGAGCCCCTGCCGGTCATCCTCTCCTATTGGACGGCGGAGGCCGACGATCAGGGCCAGGTGCATTTCCGCGAGGACTTCTACGGCCATGACAAGCCGGTGCTCGCCGCCCTTGATGGCCCGGGCGCCGGCCTGCGGCTCTATCGCCCCGCCAGTCAGGAGCCGGCCCCGGCCAAGGACAGCGTCCCCGAGGCCGAGGCCAGGGACTGGATCGCTGGCGCGGGTGCCAGCGGTGATGGCACGGCGGGCGGCGACAAACCTGCCGCGGGGACCCCACCCGCGACGGTCCCCACCAAAGAGGCCAAGGTCGAGACGCCGGAGCCTAAGTCCAGCGCGGCGGCGATCAGCCCCAAGCCGAAGGCCTGAGACCTTCTGCTTCTCCCTCCATCTCGCCCTCGCCAAAGGCCTCCGTCCGGTAGCGGCTGACGCGCAGCCGGTCGGACCAGTAATCCGGCGGCAGACCCGCCTTGAGGGGAGAGACTCCCACACCGCGGGCAGGAAGGTCCCCCGGGCGGCGCCCGCCTCCAGGATCAGGCCGTCTCGTCCCGGCTCGATCAGGGCCAGGAGCTCCGCCTCGGAGCCGAAGCTCAGGGGCGTCGCTGGAGTCAGCACCGAGATCTCGATCCGTAAGGTTCCCAACTCCCGCGCCGTGAGGGGTGGGAAACGGGGATCGCGGAAGGCGGCGGCGAAGGCGTTGTCCGCCACGTCCCGCACCAGGGGTTGGATGGCTTCCAGGTGGCCGATACAGCCCCGCAACTGCCCCCAGGTCGTCAGGGTGACAAAGGCCGCCCGGCGGGCCCGCAGGAGCTCGGCGAACTCCTCCGGCATCACCCGCAACGGCTGGCCGGTCTCAAGACCCTGGACGATGGAACGGCGCGCCAGCGCCAACAGGGTCTGGCGGTGTGCGGGCGTTAAGGTGACCGTATCCGCGATCTTCGTCGCTGGAGATGGCTGATGCGCTTCCATGATCGCGCGCTCAAGCGAAGGCAAAGGCGCCATAGCCCACCACCCGGTCCCGGGGACCCGCCGTATCGCCGGAATTGCGCAGATCCAGCACCTGGCGCCTGGCTGGTGGCCGCGTCCAGGCGGCGGGCGGTGGCGTAGTCCAGGTAATGGCTAAGATCCGAACTCACCAGGATCAGGGTCTCATCCCCGCCCCACAGCCGCTCCAGCACCGCCGCGACCTCCGCCGTCGAGGCCTCGCCCACCAGGAAGGGCACCAGGCGGAAGTCCTCCAGCAGCAATTGCAGGAAGGGTAACTGTACCTCCAGACAATGTTCGCCCTGGAAGGGGGCCTCGAAGGCCCGCGCCTGGGGCAGATCCGCGATGGCCGCGTAGGCCTCCCGATCCACCGGCACCTGGCCTAGGGGGGTGAGAAAGGCCTCCGCCTGACTGTAGGCCAGGCCGTGAAAGGGCAAGCGGTGGGAGGGGCCAAGCAGCACCACCCGGTGAATGGCCGCGGTCCCAGCCGCCAGTTGGGCGTAGGCACTCCCCGCCACCGGTCCCGAGTAGATGTAACCGGCGTGGGGAACGATGAGCGCCTTGGGCCAGCGCGTGGGTCGCGACCCGGCCGGGGCCTCAGCCCCCTTCCGGCTCCCGGCCCCCTGCTCCGTCCCGCTTTCAGGCCCAGCGCTCGACGTGCGGCCTTGAGACAGAGGACCTCCGTCTGGGGCCAAGCGCGCATAAGCCCGGACCCGCGCCGCCAGGGTCCGGGGGTCCGCCGGGTAAAAGGTCCCGGCCACATTGGGATAACGTAACACGCCCATCATTCGCCTCCTGGGCACTGGCCACCATGCACTACCCATCATTCACGACCCTGACCGGATTCCCTGGTCCGTCTATGCTTAGTGTAGGTCCAAAATCCTCCCTTCGCCGACTGGCCAGGCCGGCGATCAGGTCCCGCCCGAGGAGGGCAATGCCATGATCCCACCCCTTAGCTATCACCCCACCCGCTACTGGCACCGGCTGGAAGACGGCCGGGTCCAATGCGACCTCTGCCCCCGCAACTGTCATATCAAGGAGGGCCAGGCCGGGCTCTGCTTCATCCGCGCCTGCCACGAGGGCGCGGTGGTTCTCACCAGCTACGGACGCTCCAGCGGCTTCTGCGTCGATCCCATCGAAAAGAAGCCCCTCAATCATTTTCTCCCCGGCACCCCCGTGCTCTCCTTCGGGACCGCCGGCTGTAACCTCGCCTGCAAGTTCTGTCAGAATTGGGATATGAGTAAATCCCGTGAGGTTGACACCCTGGCCGTGAGCGCTTCGCCGGAGGCCATCGCCCGTCGCGCCGCCGAACTGGGCTGTCGCAGCGTGGCCTATACCTACAACGACCCGGTGATCTTCCTGGAGTATGCCGTCGACACCGCCCACGCCTGCCGCGCCCGGGGCATCCGCAACGTTGCCGTCACCGCGGGCTATATCAATCCCGGGGCCCGCGAAGACTTCTTTGCCGCCATGGACGCCGCCAACGTCGACCTCAAGGCCTTCACCGACGACTTTTACCATCGGCTCTGTAGCGGGCATCTCCAGCCCGTGCTCGACACCCTGGAGTATCTGCACCATGAGACCAAGGTCTGGGTGGAACTCACCACCCTGCTCATCCCCGGCCACAACGATAGTGACGCGGAGATCGAGGCCATGACCCAATGGGTGGTGTCCCACCTGGGGCCGGCGGTGCCCATGCATTTCACCGCCTTTCACCCGGACTGGAAGATGCTGGATGTCTCGCCGACCCCCGCCGCCACCCTGAGCCGGGCCCGCGAGATCGCCCGCCGCAATGGCGTGCGTTACGCCTACACCGGCAATGTCCACGACCGTCGGGGGGAGAGCACCTGGTGCCACCAGTGTGGCAATCTGCTCATCGAGCGTGACTGGTACGAACTGGGGACCTGGGGCCTCGACGCCCACGGCCGCTGCGCCGCCTGTGGCACCCCATGCGCCGGGGTCTTCGAGGCCTGGCCCGGCGAGTGGGGCAGCCGCCGTCAGCCAGTGGCCATGGCGGCATGAAGCATTCCCGGTTGCAAGAGGACGACCCGGCTGCGGAACCTGCGGCGGGTTCGGCGGCAGATCTGGCGGCGAATCAGGACGCGGCCAGAGCTGGCCCGACCGTGCCACCGACTGCCGACCCTCCCATGCCACCGACCCTCGCTCCGACCATGCCGCCGACCGTCGACCCGCCTCTGGTCCAGGGGCGGCTGGGCGTCCTGGGGGAGGTCTGTCGGCCCCTGACCTTCGCCGTCCGCGTCCTCCGCGCCTTTCGACGTAATCAGGGCATGCTCCTCTCCGGGGCGGTCGCCTATTACATGCTCTTGTCCATCATCCCGCTCATGCTCCTGTTATTGGTGGGGCTGTCCAACCTCATCCCCGAGCCTCAGTTGCTGGAGGCGGTCCAGGAGGAGCTCAACCTCTTCATCCCCGGCATGGCGGAGACCGTCACGCTGCAACTGGAGCAGTTCCTGCTCAACCGGCATCTGATCGGCTGGCTTGGCGTGCTGGTGCTGATCTTCTTCGCCACCATGGCCTTCAGTCTGCTGGAAAATGCTATGTCGGTGATCTTCGTCCACCGGGTCGCCGTGCATCGGCGACATTATCTGGTCTCGGCCCTGATCCCCTTCCTCTTCATTGCCCTCATCGGTGCCGGCCTGTTGTTCATCACCTTCGCCAGCAGCGCCCTAGAGGCCTTGTCCCAGACCCAATGGGAACTCTTTGGTCAGCGCTGGGGTCTGGACGGCCTCTCCGTGCCGCTGCTCTACCTCGCCGGCCTGGGCGGGGAGGTCCTGCTCTTCACCTCCCTCTACCTGGTCATGCCCCATGGCAGCATCGCCACCCGCCATGCCCTGGTCGGCGGTCTGGTTGCCGCCATCCTCTGGGAGATCAGTCGCCATGTCCTGGTCTGGTACTTCAAGACCCTGTCGCTGGTGAACCTCATCTACGGCTCCTTTGCCGGCGCCGTCGTCGTCCTGCTCACCTTCGAGGTCGCCGCCCTCATCCTCCTGTTCGGCGCCCAGGTCATCGCTGAGTTCGAGCGCTGCCAAGGGCCGGAGGAGGAGGCTTCTGGCTTCAATACCTGAACCGCACCCGCGCTTGCAACCGGCGCCGGGGCGCGGATAATCCGCCCCCTTTTGCCCCGGAGTCGATGCCGTGTTCAAGAACCTCCGTCTCTTCAAGCTGGACGACCCGGCCGCGGTCGACCTGGATCGTTGCGAGGCCCAACTGGCGGCGCGGCGCTTCCGCCCCTGCGGTCCCCTGGAGACGGCGACCATGGGCTGGGTCCCGCCCCTGGGTGAGGAGACCAGCGCCCTGAGCCACCTGGCCGGCGATTGCGTCCTGATCTGCGTCCGCCGCCAGGAGCGGCTGCTGCCCGCTGCCGTGGTCGCGGAGACCCTGGACGAGAAGATCGCCGAGATCGAGGACCGCGAGGCGCGCACGGTGGGGCGCAAGGAGCGGCGCCAGGTGAAGGACGAGGTGCTGCTGGACCTCTTGCCCCGCGCCTTTACCCGCTCGCGCCGCGCCTGCGCCTACCTGGACCGCCAGACCGGCTGGCTGCTGGTGGACGCCGCCAGCGCCAAGGCCGCCGAGGACCTGGTGGACCTGCTGCGCGAGACCCTCGGCTCCCTGCCCGTGCACCCGCCGCGCCCACCCCGGCCGCCCGAACTCCTCCTGACCCAATGGGTCACCACGGGCGACCTGCCCGCCGGCCTGACCCTGGGCGACGAATGCGAGTTGCGCGACGCCCAGGACGAGAAGGCGGTGGTCCGTTGCCGCGGCCATGACCTGGCCGCCGAGGAGATCGCCACCCACCTGCGCGCCGGCAAGCAGGTCACCAAGCTGGCCCTGGACTGGCGGGAGGGCCTGACCTTCGTCCTCCAGGAGGATCTGTCCCTCAAACGCTTGCGCTTCGCCGACGAGCTGCTGGAAGAAGGTCTGGATGAGGGGCTGGAAGACGAGGCCGCCCGGCTGGATGCCGAGTTCATCCTCATGACCGGGGAACTGCGTGCCCTGCTGGCCTGCCTGGAGGAGGCATTCCTCCAGGCGGAGGCTCCCGCGGATCTGGCGGCTCTAGCGGCGGAGTCCGACCCGCCGTTCTAGCCGCCGCTTGGGTGGAGGGCTGGGCGCTACCGCTGCCCTTCGCGCCCCGACTCAAGTACCAGCACCGTCAGACGCCGTAATAGCCCCGATACCAGTCCACGAAGCGCGCCACCCCCGTCTCCACCGGGGTATCGGGCTTATAGCCGGTATCCCGCACCAGGTCAGTGACATCGGCGTAGGTGTCCGGCACGTCCCCGGGCTGGAGCGGCAGCAGGGTCTTCTCCGCTTTCCGGCCCAGGCAGTCCTCCAGCACCTCGATGTAGCGCAACAACTCCACCGGGTGTTGGTTGCCGATGTTGTAGACCCGGTAGGGCGCGGCGCTGGTGGCCGGGTCCGGCGTGGCGCCATCCCAGGCCGGATTGGCGGCGGCGGGGCGGTCGAGGACGCGGATCACCCCCTCAACGATGTCGTCCACGTAGGTGAAGTCCCGGCGGTGGCGGCCGTAGTTGAAGACCTCGATGGGCTCTCCAGCGAGGATGGCCTTGGTGAACTTGAACAGGGCCATGTCCGGCCGGCCCCAGGGGCCGTAGACGGTGAAGAAGCGCAGGCCGGTGGTCGGCAGCCGGTAGAGGTGGCTGTAGGTG
>JAGVUH010000070.1 GCA_019136395.1 Gammaproteobacteria bacterium | reverse complement strand
GATGATGGCCCCCAGGGCGGTCTGCACCAGGCCCAGGCGCAGGATGCCGAGCCAGCCGAGGGGGGGGAGGGGGCCTGGGGTCATGGATTCAACTCAAGGGGACGGGGTGCTGGGGCATGGCATCACAACGCCGGGATCAGGGCGCGGACGGCGAAGGCGCTGATCATCATGCCCGTGACGTAGACGCTGACGGCGGAGGCGCTGAACCAGGTAGCCTGGGCGACGGGGGCGTGCAGGAACCGGACCATCATCAGGATCTGGATGGCGAGCACGACGCCGACGGCCAGGGCGTGCCAGGGCCGTTGCCAGTCCGCCAGCAGGGCGATCACGACCATCTGGGGCAGGGCCATCAAGAGGCAGGCCGCCCAGGCCGCGCCCTGTACACCGAGTTGGACCGGCAGGGAGCGGATGCCCATGCGCTGGTCGCCCGCGATGGCCTTGAAATCGTTCAGGGTCATGATGCCGTGGGCCCCGGCGCTGTAGAGGAAGGCCAGCAGCAGGATGCGCCAGTCGGGCATCTGGCCGCCGATCATCACCGCCGCGCCGGTGACCCAGGCCAGGCCCTCGTAAGACAGGGCCACGGCGGAATTGCCCCACCAGCCGTTGCGCTTGAGGCGTAGGGGCGGGGCGCTGTAGGCCCAGGCCATGACCAGGCCGAGGGCGGATGCCCCCAGGACCCAGGGTCCCAACCAGGCGGCGACCGCCAGGGACAGGAGGGACCAGGCGATGGCGACCCGCAGCCCCCAGTTGCCCGGCATGCGCCCGGAGGGGATGGGGCGGTGGGGTTCGTTGATGGCGTCGACGTGGCGGTCGAACCAGTCGTTGACGGCCTGGCTCATGCCGCACAGCAGGGGACCGGCCAGGATGATGCCGACCACCACCAGGAACCACCGTTCCAGGATGGGCTGACCGGAGGAAACCACCCCGCAGGTAAAGGCCCACATGGGCGGGAACCAGGTGATCGGCTTGAGCAGTTCCAGCAGGGCGGAGCCGTCGGGCCGGGTCGCGGCGGTCGCGGAGAGCGAGGGTTGGATCATAAGCTTAAACTAAACATGACAACCCCTGGTGTCAACTAAAATTTACACCTAGGATGGGCGGGAGATGCCCCGTGCCGACCTATCCTGACGTAAACTTTAGTTGACACTTGCCCCGCTCCGGACTAGATTTCCCCCGCAGGCATGGGTTGCTCTTCACGGGTGCGCGATGGGACCTACTGAATCCCGGAAAATTTCGTCTCGGCCATTGTATACGCCCGAGGAGCGCCGGCGGCGCGATGCCACTCCCTGGACCCTCGTTCAGGGGGTGCTGGCACCCGTGCAGTTTCTGGTCTTCCTGGTCAGCCTGGGCCTGGTCCTCAACTTCCTCTGGACCGGGGAAGGCGAGACCGCCGCCACCGTCTCCATCGTCATCAAGACCCTGCTCCTCTATACCATTATGATCACCGGGTCCATCTGGGAGAAGGTGGTCTTCGGGCATTACCTCTTCGCGGCGTCCTTCTTCTGGGAGGACGTCTTCAGCATGCTCGTCCTCGCCCTGCATACCGCCTACCTGGTGGCGCTGTTCGGCGACTACCTGGACGTGCGCGGGCAGATGTTCCTTGCCCTCGCGGCCTATGCCGCCTATGTCATCAACGCCACCCAGTTCCTGCTCAAGCTGCGCGCGGCGCGCCTGGCCCAGCCAGCGGCCACCGAGGCCGCCCCGGCCACCCTGGGGGCCGCCGAGTGACCCTGGCCAGCGTCCCCGCTCCCGCCCTGGCCGAGGGTCGTCAGGGGGGTGAGGGCCTGCTTGAGGCGTCCTCCCAACCGGAGGCCGCCGCCCGGGACTTCCCCGTGGCCTGCGAGGGCGGCCAGCGTCAGGCCTTCTGTGGTCTGGCGGGCATCGTCTGGCTGCATCGCAAGCTGCAGGACGCCTTCTTCCTGGTCGTCGGCTCCCGCACCTGCGCCCACATGCTCCAGTCCGCCGCCGGGGTCATGATCTTCGCCGCGCCGCGCTTCGCCACCGCCATCCTGGAGGAGCGCGACCTGGCCGGCCTGGCGGACGCTAACGCCGAACTGGACCGCGTCGTCACCCGCCTGCTGGAGCGCCGCCCGGACATCGCCACCCTCTTTCTGGTCGGCACCTGTCCCTCGGAAGTCATCAAACTGGACCTGCACAAGGCGGCCGAACGGCTGAATCAGGCTTTTCAGACCCAGGCCGATGCCAATCGGCCCGGTTCGCCCAACCAACCCAGTCAGCCCATCCAGTCCCAGGGATTGTCGGCCACGGCCGCGACGCTCCCCACCGGTCGTCCACGAGTGCTGGCCTATTCCGGCAGCGGGCTGGAGACGACCTTCACCCAGGGTGAAGATACCTGTCTGGAGGCCCTGGTCCCCGACCTACCCGCCCTCCCCGCCGGTGAGTCCTCCCTGCTGGTGGTCGGCACCCTGGCGGATGTCGTCGAGGACCAGTTCAACCGCCTGTTCGCGGAACTGGGGATCGGCCCGGTCCATTTCTTTCCGCCCCGATCGGCGCGGGCCCTGCCGCCCGTGGGTCCCGGGACCCGGTTGCTCCTGGCCCAGCCCTTCCTGGGCCGCACCGCCCGGTCCCTGGAGGCGCGCGGGGCGCGCCCGCTGGCAGCGCCCTTTCCCATCGGCATCGAAGGTACCCGGGGCTGGTTCGACGCCGCCGCCCGGGCCTGGAATCTGCCCGAGGAGCGGACGGCGGCCGTCCTGGCCAAGCCGATGGAACGGGCGCGGGGGGCCCTGGCGCGCTACCAGGAACAGCTCAGGGGCAAGCGCGTCGCCTTCCTACCCGACTCGCAGCTTGAGGTATCCATCGCCCGTTTCCTGCAGCAGGAGTGCGGCATGGAGATCCTGGTTGCCGGGGTGCCCTATTTCGACCGCCGCCTCATGGCCGGCGAGATCGACCTCCTGTCCCGCCCCCAGGCGGGTAATGCCGACGGGTCCTTCGCGGTGGTCGAGGGCGGCGACGTGGACCGCCAACTGGACGCCGTGCGGACCGCCCGTCCCGACCTGACGGTCTGCGGGCTGGGCCTGGCCAACCCCCTGGAGGCCGAGGGGCTGACCACCAAGTGGTCCATCGAACTGGTGTTTTCACCCATTCAGGGCTTCGAGCAGGCGGCGGACCTCGCCGAACTGTTCGCCCGCCCCCTGACGCGCCGCGCCCGCCTGAGGTTCTGACCGGCCATGGAGCTCGCCGTCTGGACCTACGAAGGCCCCACCCACATGGGCGCCCTGCGCGTCGCCACCGCCATGCGCGGGGTGCACTGCCTGCTGCACGCCCCCCAGGGCGACAGCTACGCCGACCTCCTCTTCACCATGATCGAGCGCCGCCCGGCGCGGCCGCCGGTCTCCTATACCAGCTTCCAGCAGCGCGACCTGGGGCGCAGCACCGCCGACCTGATCAAGGCGGCGGCCCGCGCTGCCTATGAGCGCTTCCACCCCGAGGTGCTGATGATCGGCGAGTCCTGCACCGCCGAGCTGTTGCAGGATCAGGCCGGCGCCCTGGTGCGGGGCCTGGGTCTGCCAGTGCCGGTCCTGCCCCTGGATCTGCCCTCCTGGTCGCGCAAGGAGACCTGGGGCGCCGGCGAGACCTTCCATCGCCTGGTGCGCGCCCTGCTCAAGCCCCGGGCCCCCACCCCCGGCGCCCCGCGCCCGGCCCGCGCCCCCGGTCAGGCCCCCCGCGCCAACCTGCTGGGCCCCATCGCCCTGGGCTTCCGCTGCCGCGACGACGTCACGGCGGTCAGCCGCCTGCTGGCGGCCATCGGCGTGGAGGTCCATATCGTCGCCCCCCTGGGCGCCCGCCCCGCAGACCTGCTGCGCCTGCCCGAGGCCGACTTCAATGTCTGCCTCTACCCCGAGATCGCCTAGTCGACCTGCGCCTGGCTGGAGCGGACCTTCCGTCAGCCCTGGGTCAAGACGGTACCCATCGGCATCGGCGCCACCCGCGACTTTCTCGCCGAGGTCGGAAAGCTCGCCGCTAGCCAGGATGTCGTCGAGGCGGCCGCGCGGCTGATGGCGAAGTCCGGCCTCTCAGTCCCGGTGGGACTTGGCTCCACTGGCGACCAACCTCGACCCCCGCAGACGGACCTGCCGGGGATGGAGGTCTATGCTCCGCGCCTGCCCTGGTACAGCCAGTCGGTGGACGCGACCTACCTCACCGGCAAGCGGGTCTTCATCTTCGGCGACGCCACCCATGCCCTCGCGGCCGCCCGCATCGTCGACCAGGAACTGGGCATGCGCGTCGTCGGCCTGGGCACCTATCTGCGCGAGCAGGCCCGGCCGGTGCGGGAGGCCGCCCAAGCCTACGGGTTGGAGGCCCTGATCACCGCCGATTACCTGGAGGTCGAGGCCGCCATCGCCGCCTCCCATCCTGAACTGGTCCTCGGCACCCAGATGGAGCGCCACGTCGCCAAGCGCCTGGGCATCCCCTGCGCCGTCATCTCGAGCCCCGCCCACGTCCAGGACTTTCCCGCCCGCTATGCCCCGCAGATGGGCTTCGAAGGGGCGGATGTCATCTTCGACACCTGGATCGGCCCCCTGATGATGGGCCTCGAGGAACACCTGCTGACCATGTTCCGGGGGGACTTCGAGTTTGGCGAGGAGCCCCGAGCCGACGCTTCCGCCCCAGCCACCGGAG
>JAGVUH010000135.1 GCA_019136395.1 Gammaproteobacteria bacterium | reverse complement strand
TTGTCCTTCTTGCCAATGCGGCGGGCGACCTGTTCCAGGGCCGGGCGCGCGCGCAGTCGTTCGGCGGCGGCCACCCGCACCTGGGTCGCCGCGTCCCCCAGGGCGCGGGCGGCGAGGAGGTCCTGGGCCGTGAGGCGGGCAAGGGCGGCGATCCGCAGCTTGGGCTCCCGGGCCTCGGCGGCGACCGCCATCAGGATGCGCAGCTCCTGGGGGCGGGCCTCGTCGAGTTCGGCGACGACCGCCAGGCGGTGGGCCAGCTCCAGGGTCGGCGGCGTCTCCAGCCCGCAGAGCAGATGACGATATCGGGCCTGGGCGAGTTCCCGGACGCCGGCATCTGCGTCTTCCTCGGCCAGCCGCCACAATGCCGCCAGGTCGGTCGAATGATGGCAGGCGTCCAGACGGGGGTTCCGCGCGCCTCCGCCCCAGAGACCGGGCTTGGTGGGGGGGGCGGCTTCTGGTGCGCGACGCGAGAACAAGCGCTTAAAGATCATGGTACTTCCTGGCTACGGAACAAGGGGCACGCTTGGCCCCGGGGTTCAGGTGGGCATCAGCCGGGTAGCAGGCAGTGGCTCCCGGCTGGGGTGGATCGGTGTCGAAAAATGCCGGGCGTCAAGGCCCCGGAACGAGAATCTCGCTCAGGGTCAGCTCATCCTTGGGCAGGGGCAGGCCAGTGACGTCGCCCAGGACCCGCAGGATGCGGGGGAAGGGGGCATCGGCGGCGAGGCTGGGATCGCCCTCGAAGCAATCGGCATAGGCATCGGCGGCCCGCCGCAGGAACCGCCTTACTTCCGCGGGGACCGGAGGCAGGGAGGGTGGAGGGACCGGCATGTTGGCCATGCTTGCCAGGGGCGCCGCAGCTACCAGGGGAGAGATGTCTGAAATGGACGAGCCTACCGTGACTACCGGCGGGGCAAGGCTAGGGGATGATGAGTTAGTCGAGTCAGACGGGGGATAATTGATCGGAGCATTGATGGTTGATGATGGATCGGTCCCCGCTGCCATCCCTGGTTTCAGTTCAGAAGCGGAAAAGGCCGCCTTGAGGTGCAGCAATTCCAGGCGCAGGGTATCCAGATAGAGATCGCCATAACCCCGGGCGAGACAGTCAGAAGTCTCCAGTGCCCGCTTGAGGGTCTCCCGTTGCGCGAGGGTCAGATCGGCCAAGGCCTGGGCCAGATTAGCCGCCAGGTGAGCCAGGGCGAGCAAGCCGGACTCCGGCGCAGTGGATTCCGACATGGCCTTCAGGTCGAGTGCTTGCTGGTCAGGGGGCACCAGCGGGGTAGGCGTGGCTGCTGGGACCGAGGCCGTAGCCATCACCGTTGCCTCGATGGTTGCAGGCGAGCGTTGGGGTTGGATCACCTCTTCGGGCGGTGGCAGCTCCCCCAACAGCGGCCGGCAACTGGCGAGATCGTATTCCAGGGCGGCGAGGAAGATCTGGCGACTGTCCTCGTCGCCCAGGCCCTCGGCCTCCAGTGCGGTGAGCAGCGTGGCCCGCTGCGACGCATCAAAGCGACAAGGTTCGACAAAACGCGGCCCAGAGGCGCGCTTGGGGGGACGCGATGAGGCAGGGGGGCTGGGATCATTCATCCCGCTCCCATCCTCATCGGGAAAGATGGAGGGCGGATGGGCGCGGACCCAATAGGATCCTGGACCGCGACCAAGCGAGAGGAGGGATTCCGTGGCCACTGTGCTTACCTCATGACGGGAAAAGTCCATGCTGTGGGGGTGGATACGCCAGAAACCTCCGCTGGTGATTAAAGTAAAGCACAGCTAAGCGAAATTGCCCCGCGTGAAGAGTGCATCCCTGACAAAGGGGTTGCCCCGCCGCTCCGCGCCGACGGTGGACATGGGGCCATGACCCGGGATGAAACGCAGGTCGTCACACAAGGCAAAGAGTCGCTGGCGGATGGAGTTGATAAGGTCCTGATGATTGCCCCGGGGAAAGTCAGTACGCCCGATCGAACCCTGAAAGATGACATCACCAACCTGCGCCAAGCGGTTGGCGGCGGAATAGAAAATCACATGGCCGGGCGTGTGGCCAGGACAGCGAATGACCTCCAGACTGACGGTGCCGAACTCGATCTGGTCACCCTCATCCAGCCATTGATCCGGGGTGAAGGCCGGGATCGGCGGGAAGCCGAAGCTGGCGCATTGGGAGGGGAGGGATTCCAGAAGAAAGGCATCCTCGCGGTGCGGACCGACGATCGGCAGGTCCAGGTGTTCCGCCAACAAACCGGCGGCCCCCACGTGATCGAAGTGACCGTGAGTCAAGAGAATTTTTTCCAGGGTGACCCCCGTCTCCCTGATCAGCGCGCGTAGACGGTCCAGGTCACCACCGGGATCGACGATCACCCCCCGTTGGGTCTGATCACACCAGAAGAGGGTGCAGTTTTGTTGGAGGGGGGTGACGGGCAGGATACGAAATTTCAACATGAACTCTATCGGGCTACCAATTGAACGCTAGGAAATGGCCAAGGAAATATTCCTCACCGAACCTCACTTAAGGTCGGTCCTGGTGAGCGTCAGGGGGTCCAGATTGTCCACTGAACGTTCGATGCGGCGGATGCCCTCCAGTCCGTCGGCGAGCATGATCTCCAGCGGGGTCCGGTGGGAACAGCGCGGGTTGGGCGAGGTCACCCAGAGATTGGCCGCGTAGGCACAATGCGGAAACAGTTGATGGACGGCATTGTCCAGACGCAACAGGAGGGCCACGCGCGTCCAGACCTCCCGACTCTCTGGCAGACTGGCCCCTTGGCGCAGCCGGCGGAAGACCCGACCGGCCTCGCCCTGGGGCAAGCCGAGCAATTCGCACTGGACCATGGGCTCCAGTCCCCAATCGGCCAGGACCTGGAGTACCTTGCGGGACAGGGCAAATTTGTCGTCCTCGGCCAGACGGGAAGGCATGGCAACTGAGTTCATTTACCCTTGGCTGGCTTGGTTTCCTTGCTTTCCTTGGTTTCTTTGACTTCCTTGGCTTCCTTCGCGGTCTTGGCGTCCAGGCGCTTGATCACCTCGGTGGTCAGATTCCGGTCTTCTTCCACGTACAGCATGCCGCTCTGACTGCGCTCGAAAATGGCGGTCAGTTTTCGCTCCTTGCCCAGTTCGGTGATGATCTCTTGGGCGGGCTTGATGATACCGCCGCCCAGTTTGGCCTGATCCTGGGAGAGTTCCTGCTGAGCCATGGCGGCCTTGCGCTGAATCAGGGCGATCCGTTCCTGCAACTCACCCTTGCGCTTGTCCAGTTCCGCCTGGCTCATCAGGGCCCCGTCCCGGGCCAGATTCTGTTGGAGTTGCATGATTTCCTTCTCTTCTTTTTGCAGGGCCGCCTGAGGTTCCGCGTATTTTTCCTGCAGGGTGGCGAAGGCCTGCTTGCCCAGTTTGCTCTCCTCGATAACGCGTTGCATGTCGACATATCCGATCGAAACGGGTTCCGCGGCGGCCAGGGGGAGGCAGACCAGCGCCAGGGCGAGGGCAGGGGCGCGACCGGCAAATCTCATTGAGGGCTCCTGTGAAGGGCAAGGGTGGGAAAATAAAGGGGCATAGTATACCCATCACCAGGCCATTTTCGGGTTTCCCGCCTCGACCGCCATCGACCAGAGTCGATGAATGGAATCTCAGGTGGTTCCACCGCCGCGATGGGTCGCTTACTTGGGACGGCATGGACTGCTTGGCCCGGAGCGGGGCGCTGGTAACAGCGTGGGGGCACTGTCAGCGTGGGGATCAGCGTGGGGTACTGTCAGCATTGGGATACTTGCAACCGAGGGTCCGCTGGGTGATGCTCACGCTCCATGGGCGCTCGCGGTTGCCGGGCGCGTGATCCTGATTTTTTTGGGGTAGATGCCGGTGGGCAATTCGCTGCAAGACCAGTTACTCAAGGCAACGCAAGGAAAACCGTCAGTCGCAGGGCCATCCTCCAGCGCGGAACGAGAGCCAGCAACGGCTTCAGGCGGAGGCGGCGGAGAAGGCCCGCCGGGATCGGGAGCTTAACCTCAAGCGCCAGGAGGAGCTCCGGCGCCGGGAGGAGGAGAATTCCATCCGCCAGTTGATTCATGCCCATCGCCTGTCTCGGGCGGGTGGGGAGATCGCCTTCAACTTTCAGGATGGCGGACGGCTACGACGGCTCTATCTCACGCCCGAACAGCAGCGGTCGCTGGTCGCCGGGCATCTGGCCCTGGTCAGGCAGGATGCCGAGATCGAACTGGTGCCACGGGAGATCGCCGAAAATCTCCTGACGCGCAGTCCCGCCCTGGTGTTGGTTATGAACCAACCCGCGGGCAAGGCCGCCACCGCCGCCACCGATGAGGACGATCCCTACGCGGCCTACCAGGTACCTGATGACCTAATATGGTAAGCGGGCGTGCTGATCGATACCCATTGCCACCTGGACGTCAGTGACTTTGATCGGGATCGGGATCAGGTCCTGGCTGCGGCTCGCCGCCAAGGCGTGGGGCCCATCGTGGTGCCCGCCATCCACGCCGCCGGCTGGCCTGGGCTGCTGGCCCTGTGCCGGCGAGAGTCCGAGCTTTATCCAGCCTTGGGATTGCATCCGGTCTATCTCGCTCAGCACCAAGCCGGCGACCTGGATGAACTCGAAGCCCTGATCCATCGCGAGAATCCCGTGGCGTTGGGGGAGATCGGGCTGGATTTTTTCCTCCCGGAACTTGATAGAGAGCGTCAGCAGGCCTTGTTCGTCCGCCAGCTCGAGCTGGCCGCCTGCGCCGGGTTGCCAGTGCTGATTCATGCGCGCAAATCCCATGATCAGGTTCTGGCCTGTTTGCGCCGCCACCCAGTGCCCGGTGGCATCATCCATGCTTTCAATGGCAGTCCGCAGCAGGCCCGGCAGTATCTGGCCTTAGGGTTCAAGCTCGGTTTCGGCGGCATGCTGACCTTCGCTCGTTCCAGCCGTCTGCGGGCCCTGGCCACGACCTTACCCCTGGAAGCGCTGGTACTGGAGACCGATGCCCCGGACATGAGCGGCGCCGCTCATCAGGGTGAGCGCAACAGCCCGGCCTATCTGCCCGAGGTGTTGCAGGCCCTGGCCCAACTCCGGGGCCAGGATGCGCGCTATCTTGCCGAACAAACCAGTCACAATGCCCGCCAGGTCCTGGATCTGAACCGATGGCAGTTGGTAATCCCACCAAGCCACGGCTATGACTTTACATAATACACATTATGCGAGATTGCCTGTCATGCAAGGCTTGCGGTTTAGGACGCGGCAGCTTTAGTGCTGGTGGCCAGGTCGCATGTTAAGATTTATCAATCGATACGGATCAATGCCCGATCCGGTCAGGATCCTGCTCAAGACCTTGCTCCAGATACAGATCTAGATGCAGATCCAGATCCAGATGCAGACTCAGATCCTGTTCCCGGGATTCCACTGACTTCCACGTCCCGGATTCAGGCCACCATCCAGACCTCCCCCTGTTCGCCTGACAAGCGAGGACCAGCCGTTGAACCTGCGCGCATTTCTTAATCTCCTGGTATTGGCCAGCCTACTGCTGGCCCTGGCAGGTTGCGCCTCCTCACCCCGGTCCGGTGGCGGTGCGGATATGGAAGACGCCACCGCGGGTGATGCGGTCGTACCTGATCCCAATAAGCCTCGCCTGTTCTTTTCCGGGGGCGACGTCCAGCAGGTGCGCGGCGCGGCCCTGGGAGCCGCCGTCACCCAAGGCTGGAAGGTCCAGGAAACCTCGGGAGACAGCTTGATTCTGACAAGAAATCTGGATAGTTCCGCCGCCGAAGCCCTGGCGCCCGGGGCCTCCCGGGGCCCCCTGCCGCCCATCGTGGAAGTTCGCGCGGACTTCTTCCCCCGCGGCGGTGGCGTCGAGACCCAACTCGGGGCCCAGGTGATCACCCAGCGTGGCACCCCCAAGGAGACGCGCCAGGACTACACCGACGCCTACCGTAACGAACTCACCCATTCGCTCGCCATGCTGCAAAATGCCTGGCATGAGACGGGTCCGCGGATCGCCCACGCCCTGCCGCCAACGGGAGGCTTCCGGGACGGCGCCGCCCCCACCGAGGGACAGGTGGCCGACGCCTCGACACCAGCATCAGCCGCTAACGGCTTCACCGGGCAAAACGAAGCGGAGTTCGCGACCAATCCCTCGTCAACCTACGGCAGTTCCATGGTAGCCGCGACTGACTACGAGCCAGAAGTCGAGGCCGACGCCGAGACCATGACCAATGAGCAGCCGGAATTCAGCTCTGCCGCTACCTGGGCCTTGCCTGCCGGTGCTGCCGCCACCGCCGCCGCGGCGGCCCAGGCACGGGCGAGCTCCCTGCCCCCTGCTCCCGCCGCGGCACCCACGGCCAAGGTTGGTGGTCCCGCACCGGTGGTCAGCCGCGTCCCGGCGGCCAATCCCCGCCTCATTCAGACTCCGGCTCCTCCCACGCGAATGGTCTCCGCCCCCCCTCAGACTTTAGCCACCAAAGGGCTGGGCGGGACTTCCGCCGCCAACAGGGGCGGACAGAGCGCCGCTGCCTCGTCGCCGACTACCAAGGTAGGCAGCGTCCCCGTCACCAAACCAGCCAAGGCCACGCCCACGGCATCCAAGACCACGACGACCTCCAGCAGCGCCGTAACCGCAAAGCCAGCCGCAAAGACCACCGCGACGGCTAAAACCGCCCCGGCGGCAAACACCAAGACCCCCGGCACGGCCACCAAGACCGCGGCCAACTCCGCCACGGCTTCCAGCTCCGGCGCCAAGACCAAGACTCCCGCAACCCCGAACACGAACGTTACGAAGACCCAGAAAACGACCGGTACCCCTGCCTCGGCCGGTACCGCTGGCAAGGCACCGGCGGAGGCTTCCGCGAAAGCTTCAACCAAGACGGCACCCGTAAACCAGCAGCCTGCGAAGCCAGCCACCACCAACGCCAAGACGGCTTCGGCCTCCGGCACCACCAGTACCAAGAAGGCCAATACCTCCGGGACCAGTAGCGCATCCAAGACGACCACGGGCGCCAAGAAGACAAACTCAGCCAAGGAGAACTAACAATTGTCTGGCTCGCGGTGCCAACCCCGAGCAAATAGGGCTGGATGGGCAGACCGCCGCGGATTGGGCGCGGGCCAACGGCCATCTCCCCCCCTGGCGGGGAGAGATGGGGAGAGCGGGTCCATAGGGTAACGATCCTGCTAGTGCCAAGACTATGATGTTGGAGACTGCCGCCCCCATCTGATCCTCACCATTCGAATTGGCGACGGAGCCAGCATATCCATGAGACGTGCTCAACGCATCCAAGATCTAGTCACCCGCGAACTAGCCCCCCTGCACCTGGAATTGGTGGACGAAACCCACATGCACAGTGCACCACCGGAGGGTGAATCTCACTTTCGGTTGCTCGTGGTCAGTGACCGCTTTGCCGACCTCAAGCCCCTCGCCCGCCAGCGCCTCGTCAACGGCTTGCTCGCGGCGGAATTCGCCAGTGGCCTGCATGCCTTGGCCATGCACACCTGGACCCCGACTGAATGGTTTGATCGGGGGGGAAGCGCCCCCGAGTCTCCGCCTTGTCTGGGCGGGGGAAAGACGGGTGATGGGGGGAAGGGTTGACAAGGTTAATGGCTTGAAAAATTAAGGGTTAAAAGGTTAAAGGGTCAAAAGGTTAAAGGGTTAACGCCTTGAAGGGGTAAGGATTGGCGGCACCCGCGGAGGATGCCTCTAGCGGTCATCCGCGCCGGACTTCGTTCTGAAAGTTGCGCCGGGTTCTCCACCGGCTTCCACGACAGGTTCCGCGCCGGATTCCCTGCCAGGCACCCCACCCGGTTCCGTGACATCAAAGGGATTGCGCGGTCGTCGAACAGGAGTTCGCGCGCCACCGGAAACACCCGCCCCACCACCGCCGGTATCCGCGGCCGCGCCCGCGCTGGCCAGGGTGGCGTCATGACCGCCACCACCCCTGCCTCCGGCCGGCGTCACCTCATCCCTACCTCCATTGCCGGACCCACCACCCACCACCGCCTTGCCGCCAAGCGCCGACTCGCCGCCAAGGGCCGCGCCACCGCCAGCCCCTCCGCCCCCCGGGGGGTGCTCATCCATCAGCCTGGTGCGAGGGCGGCGGCGCGGGCCGCGGGTGCCCACCGGCTGGCGCGCGGGAGGGGAGAAGTAATCATCCCCCGGCAGAGCCGGGGGCTTTCATTCGTGAGCCGCTCGAAGCGGCTGGGTGGGGCCGCTAACGCGACCCCACGGTTCTTGGACCGCCTAAAGGCGGCGCATCAATTCCATAGATTGAGCTGATCGAGTCGTTGGTCTTCCTGCTCCTGGTGGCGGATGTACTCACGAATGGTCGCCTCATCGCGACCGACCGTCGAGACAAAATAGCCGCGCGCCCAGAAGTTCAGGCCAACGAAGTTTCTACGGCGTTCACCGTACACCCGGGCAAGATGAATCGCGCTCTTGCCCTTCAGGAACCCGACCACCGACGAGACCGCATACTTTGGCGGAATCGAGATCAGCATATGCACGTGATCGGGCATCAGATGCCCCTCCAGAATGCGACACTGTCGTTGTTCCGCTAAGCTGCGA
>JAGVUH010000564.1 GCA_019136395.1 Gammaproteobacteria bacterium | reverse complement strand
CCCGGGGGCGACCATCGGCATGGACGGGGTCTTCGCCATGCAGGCCTATTACGCCAAGGGTGGCTTCGTCTTTTCCCACCGCGACATCCGCTTTCGCGCCGAGATCTCCACCCGACCGGTCACGGCGCCGGCGGCGGGTGGCGAGGTGGTCGTGCCCCTGGCAGATTTCCCCTTTGCCGAGGTGCTTGCCTATGATCGGACCTGTTTCCCCGCCCCCAGGACCAGCTTTCTGACCGGCTGGATCGACCAGCCCACGGGCCTGGCCCTGGGGTGCCGGCGTGAGGGCCGGCTGGCGGGCTTCGGCGTGGTGCGGCGCTGTCGGGAGGGGTGCAAGATCGGGCCCCTGTTCGCCGACGATGCCCAGGTCGCCGAGGCCCTCTTCGCCGGTCTGACCGGCTATGCCGCGGGCGGGCCGGTCTTCCTCGATGTCCCCGAGAACAACCCACGGGGTCTGGAACTTGCGCGGCGGCACGCCATGGTCGAGGTCTTTGGCTGCGCCCGCATGTATCTGGGCCCGGCGCCGGCGTTGGCCCAGGAGCGCATCTTTGGCGTCACCACCTTTGAATTGGGTTGAGGTGGATATGGGAATGACCGATCAGGTCGGTTCAATCCACATTGAGGAAGCAGGTATTACTCGCCGCATTGAGGAAGACGGGATTATCTCCTGCGTAGGGGAGACGGCATCACCTTCCACGAGGAGGCAGATGGCATGATCCACCACAAGGAGGGAGATGGCCTCCCTCCACGCACGGAGGGAGACAACTTGTCCCCAAGCATGGTGGGACATGGCAGGACTCCCGCCCGGGACCTGATCGGCTACGCGGGCCGGCCACCCCATCCCCGTTGGCCCGGCGGGGCGCGGGTGGCGGTGCAGTTCGTGCTCAATATCGAGGCCGGGGCCGAGTCCTGCATCCTCAACGGCGATGCCCGCTCCGAGTCCTACCTGCATGAATTGCCCGGCCGTCCGGCGCGGGAGGGGGAGCGGGACCTGAGCGTCGAGGGGATGTACGAATACGGCGCCCGCGCCGGTGTCTGG
The DNA here is from genome assembly GCA_019136395.1 of Gammaproteobacteria bacterium. The sequence goes on along the minus strand of JAGVUH010000564.1, from coordinate 6,728 downwards.
CGCCTGCTGGACCTCTTCGCCGCCCGGGACCTGCCCCTGACCGCCTTCGCCGTCGGCCTGGCCCTGGAACTGAACCCCGGTATCGCCCAGGCCCTGGCCGCGGCCGGTCACGAGGTCGCCGGCCATGGCTACCGGTGGCTGGACTACCGTGGGGTCCCGGAGGAGGAGGAGCGCCGCCATATCCACCAGACCGTGGCGGTCATCACGCGCCTCTGGGGCCGGCGCCCGCTGGGCTGGTATACCGGACGGGTCAGCGCCAATACCCGCCGGCTGGTGCGGGATGAAGGGGGTTTCCTTTATAGTTCGGATGCCTACAACGATGATCTGCCTTACTGGCTGCCGGGCGCGACCCAGGACGGACCCCCGAGTGAATCCCCGGGCACAACCCTAGGCACCCCCCCGGCTACGGCCCCGAATGTGGGGCGGGGTATGTCCCCTGGTCTGCCCCCGGGCACGCCGCCCCATCTGATCATTCCCTACACGCTGGTCAACAATGACGCCCGCTATCTCATGCCCCACGGCTTCGCCACCGGGGCCGATTTCTTCCACCACCTCCGGGATGCCTTCGACCAGTTGTGGCTGGAGGGCGCCAACGCTCCCAAGCTGATGAGCGTCGGTCTTCACCCGCGCATCAGCGGTCATCCCGCCCGGGCCCGAGCCCTGGCGCGTTTTCTCGACTACTTGCTGGATCAGGACGGGGTCTGGGTCTGCCGGCGCGAGGAAATCGCCCGGCATTGGCTGGCCACGCATCCAGCCTGAGCTTTGCCACTCCCCCAGCGACAGGCGGCTCGGGATCATGGTAGGGTTCTCCGCCATCGACCAGAAGCAGCGCGGAAGGATCTCCTCCGCGATGCAGGCCAAGCGACAGGGACCGGACCCAGGGAAGGCTGCCCCACCCTGGCCGGCCCCGTCCTGTCTTACCAGCTCAGGACCACGAACTGCTGCATGTCCCCTTTGCGCAGGAGCAGCAGGACGCGCTTGCCGGTGCTCTGATCAAGGGCCTTCTTGAACTCGGCCGCGCTGCTGACCGGCTGTTGATCCACCTGGAGGATGACGGTCCCCGTCTCGATGCCCACCCGGGCGGCGATGGAGTCAGGCTTGACCGCCGTGACCACCACCCCCTCGCCGGGCATGGCCTGGAATTGCTCCGCCAGTTGGGGCGTCAGGGTCTGGACGGTCAGTCCGAGGGCGCCCGCATCCTGGGTCCCCCCGGACGCCGCCAGCACGTCCTTGGTCAGGGTACCCACGGTCAGGCTGACCTCCAGCTCCTGGCCGCCGCGGACCAGGGTGAGGCGGGTGACCTGCCCGGGCGGGGTCAGGGCGATCCGGTTACGGAAGGCGCCGACATCCGTCACCGGCTGGCCCTCATGGCCGACAATGACATCACCCTGGCGTAGCCCGGCCTTGGCCGCCGGGGAGTCGGGCGAGACCTGGGCGACCAGGATGCCCTGGCGCGGGGCCATGCCAAAGGACTGGGCCAGGTCGGGGGTCAGTTGCTGGATGACGATACCCAGATAGCCGCGGGTCACGTCGCCGGTGGCGATGAGCTGCTCGGCCACCGCCCGGATCAGGTTGCTGGGGATGGCGAAGCCGACGCCCATGTAGCCGCCGCTGCGGCTGACGATGGCGGTGTTCATGCCCACCACCCCGGCGTCCAGGTTGATCAGGGGTCCACCGGAGTTACCGGGGTTGATGGCGGCGTCGGTCTGGATGAAGTCCTCGTAGTCGTTGATGCCCAGGCTGGTGCGGCCCTTGGCGCTGACCACGCCCACGGTCACGGTGTGGCCGAGACCGAAGGGGTTGCCGACGGCGATCACCCACTCGCCGATGTCCAGCCGCGCGGAGTCGGCCAGGGCCAGGGGGGGCAGCCCGGCGGCGGGAATCTCGATCACGGCCACATCCGACTGGGGATCCCGCCCGGTGACCTTGGCCTCGAACTCGCGGCCATCCTGCAGGCGGACCAGGATCTTGTCCGCCCCTTCCACCACATGGCTGTTGGTCAGGATGAAGCTCTTGTCAGCCGGGGCGCCGGCCTGTGGGGCGAAGACGAAGCCCGAGCCCTGTGCCCTGTCCAACCTGGCGCGGTTCTTTGTCTTTGCGCGGGGCCTCCCCACGGGGTTGGCCGTGGAAGCGGTCACCGAAGAAGCGCTCCAGGAAATCACCGCCGAAGGGAAAGCCGTGGTTGAAGGGCATCTGCATCCCGGACATGGCCTTGCCCTGGCTGGTAGCCTCGGTCTGGATGTTGACCACCGAGGGCGAGACCTGACCGGCCACGGTGGCGAAGGCCTTGCCCGTCTGGCGCAGGCTCTCGATGCCGCCATCGGTGGCGAGGAGGGGGGGTGGCAGCAGCGCGGCCAGGAGCACTAGCCCAGCGGCCCAGGATGCCGTAAGACGGCGTTGCACGCGGCCCTCGCCACAGGCTTGGGTGCGGGACTGGTCGTGGGCCTGGGAGTGGGCCTGGGAGTGGGGGGAATTGGCGGTCGCCGCGCACTTAATCTCGGCACGGGGTCCGTAAAAGCTCGACATCATCTTATCTCCAATTAGCCGCCGGCCACGCGGACGCTGCCGGCGGCAACGTCCGCGTGGCCGGCGTGTTCTGTCGCAATGATCTGACTTGTAAAGTTTTATGCGGTGCCGCTGACCGCCGGGGAAGGGTATCTGGGTTCAGGTCCCCCGGCAGCGAAGCGCGTCGCTTCCGGCTCCCGATAGACTACAGCGCCGCGGGACAGTTCCCCGTCCACAGTTCTTCCACTGCTGGCGGAGGCTCCGTCATGGCCAGGGGTTGCCAAGGATGGGAGATGGCTCTAGTGGGGCGCCGCTCAGGTTCCCCTGGTGAGCCAGTCCACAATCCAGATCGTGGCGGGTCGTTGTATTTGGTTGAAAAGCCGCCGATATCGAGGAATGCCGCGGGTGGCATGCTGGGGCATTGACCTCGGCTGCCCGCCCGCGACGGAGACTGCTCAGCCGGCGGAGCCGAAGGCTACCTGACAAACGGCGTTCACCAGTTGGGCGTTGGCGGCGGTCTGGGGAACCTGGCCGTTGAGGAGGCCCTGTTTGCAGTTGACCGCGCCTTGCAGGGTCGCGCCGCCGGACAAGGTGTAAGAGAAGCTGGCGCCCTGCGTCCCGACCGCGTCGACGGAGGCGTAGTTGAGCTGATATTGGGTCTCGGGCACGACGATGACCGTCGATTGCTGGGCGGCGGCATTGTTCACCAGTTCGGCGATAGCCACCCCGGTCGCCAGACCGGCGATGCCCCAGGCGGCGGCGTTGGCGTTCCACCAGCCCCAGTAGTTGGGTTGCCAGCGGTACCAGCCGGCATTCCAGGGCCGGTGGTTCCAGTAGCCGCCATTGGCCCAGTTGGGGTGCCAGCCGTTGAAGGGACGGTTGTAGAAGTTGTTCTGGATATTGACGTTGTGCTGATTGTTGATGATGTGCTGATTATCGACGTTGATGGGGCGGTCGCCGTCGGGGCGATCCAGGGGGCGGTCGCCACCCCAGGCCGGGCGCGCGTCGTCACCGAACAGGGGGTGGCTGCCACGGTAACCGGCCATCTCGTCGCCACCAAAATGGAAACCACCATGCTCGAGACCGTCGCCGCCAAAGCCGTGGAAGCCACCGCCGCCGAAGCCGCGCGCCTCGGCGGGGAGGTTGAACAAGAGGCCGGTGGCCAGGCAAGCGGTGGTTAGGGTCGCCAGGCGAGTCCGGGCGTCAGCGCGAGAGGGGAATCTGCACATCGGGTTTTGTTTCTCGTATCGGGGTGAGAGAGGTGCGGGACTGGCGGTCATTGCCGCCAGGGTGAACGGCCGGCGATGAGGACCAGGCGGTTCGTCGCCGGGCATCATAAACGATCCCGTGAAAGGCGCGTGAGACTCCCCATCAGCCGATAGACCAGCAGGGCAGCGGTGAAGTCCGGGGCGTGAAACCTGGGGATGGGGGCGAATTCCACCAGATCCAGGCCGATGATCTGGCGCTGGGCGGCAAGCGAGTCGAACAGCCTGAGGGTCTGATACCAGTCCGTGCCCCCGGGGACCGGCGTGCCGGTGGCGGGCATGAGGCTCGGGTCCAGGCCGTCCACGTCGAGGGTGAAGAAGACCTGCGGGGGGAAATCCGCCGGCAGGGTCAGGGTCTCCAGCCGGGCCGGGACCAGGGTCTCGGCGTCGATGAAGCCCACCCCATAGCGCTGCCGCGCCGCCACCTCTTCCTCGCTGAGGGCGCGGACGCCGAGCTGGAACAGGGGGATGCCCGTCTCCACCACCCGACGCATGGCGCAGGCGTGACTGAAGGGGTCGTCGTGGTAGCGGTCGCGCAGGTCGGCATGGGCGTCCAGTTGCACCACGCCGAAATCCCGGTAGCCGGCCTGCCGATAGCCCTGGATCACGCCGGGGGTGACGGTGTGCTCGCCGCCCAACACCACCGGAATCTTGCCCAGGGCGAGGATGCCGGCCACCGCTTGGGCGATCCGGGCGATGACGGCCTCGGGTGTGCCGCGCACATCCAGGGGCGGGTGGGTGAAGATCCCCGCCGCGGCGGGAACGCCTTGACCGTCCCAGAGTTCGAGCTGGCCGGAGGCTTTCAGGATGGCCGCCGGACCCCGGGCAGTGCCGCGGCCATAGGATACGGTTCGTTCCCAGGGGACGGGCAGGACGTGGAAGAGGGCCTGTTCCGGCGGTGACGGCGGGATCTCGGTGCCCAGAAAGGCGGGCGAGCGCTGGTCCCGGGTACCCCTGTCAGCCCGCCGCCGCCGGCCGTGACGACCTTTGTTGGCGTGAATATCGCGGGGAGGGCCTTTCATCAGCGGGGATATGGCGGGCCGTCTCATGACGGTGGAGAGGGTATATGCCGCGGCCGAAGGGCATCCGCCGCGGGTCCACAAGCCCCTCGCGGGTCGCGGGAGGGCCTCAGGCGCCAACGCGCCGCAGATAATTCGCCTTGAAGGTATTGCGATCTTCCTTGTTATTGGGATCGAGGCCCTGGCCTTGCATCTTGACCTTCATCCAGTTCGGGATCGCCCCGCGGAAATAGATATTGCCGGCATCCTCGGGATCGACATAGTAAGCGCCCGCGGGTGGGTTAACCGGCTGGGGCGTGGTGACCTGGGTCTTGGCGCGTTGCGAGCGACGTCTGCCGCTGGTGAGCAATGGCAGGATTTCCCCCACGCTAAAGCCCTGTTCGGCAATCATCTCCCTGATGGTGTCCGCCAGATCGTATTTGCCTCTTTTCTGGAGTTGATCCAGGGCGTTGAGAGCCTGTAACCGCTGTTGCTCCAGATCGGCGAGATGCTGGTGGATCTCGTCGTGAGTCATATTCTCATAATCCACAATGGGTTCCTCTAAGGTTGGGTTGATAACCGGCCGTCATGATAGCAATTTGCCCCCGCGGATGCCCGCAACCAAATCAATTCAATTCAGTCCAGACCTTGCGCCACTTCCCACACCGTCCAGGGTAGGCCATGGCGATTCAGATCGGCCATGAAGGGGTCCGGGTCGAATTGCTCCATATTAAAGACCCCGGCGCCCCGCCAGGTGCCGGTAAGGATCTGCTTGGCGCCGATCATCGCCGGGACCCCAGTGGTGTAGGAGATGGCCTGGGATTGGACCTCCCGGTAGCAGGCCTCGTGGTCGCAGATGTTGTAAAGGTAAAAGACCCGCTCCGCCCCGTCCTTGACCCCGCGGGCCAGGCAGCCGATGCAGGTGCGGCCCTTGGTCAGGGGCCCCAGGCTGGCCGGGTCCGGGAGCAGGGCCTTGAGGAATTTCAGGGGCACGACCTCATGGCCCTCGTAGAGCACCGGACCGATGCGCGTCAGGCCGACGTTCTGGAGCACTTCCAGGTGCTTGAGATAGTTGTCGGAGAAGGTCATCCAGAAGCGGGCCCGCCGGATTTCGGGGAAGTGCTTGACCAGGGATTCGAGCTCCTCGTGGTACATCAGATAGATCTGGCGCGGCCCGATGCCTTCGGGGAAGTCGAAGCTGCGTTTATGGCTCAGGGGCGGGGTGCTGACCCAGTCACCGTCCTGCCAGTAGCGGCCCGCGGCGGTCACCTCGCGGATGTTGATCTCCGGGTTGAAGTTGGTGGCGAAGGGCTGGCCATGGTCGCCGGCGTTGCAGTCGATGATGTCCAGTTCATGGATCTCATCCAGCAGATGCTTACGGAGATAGGCGGTGTAGACGTTGGTCACGCCCGGGTCGAAGCCGCTGCCGAGGAGGGCGATGAGGCCCCGGTCGCGGAAACGGTCCTGGTAGGCCCATTGCCAGCTATATTCAAACTTGGCCTCCTCGGGGGGCTCGTAGTTGGCGGTGTCCAGATAATGGACCCCGGCGGCCAGACAGGCATCCATGATCGGCAGGTCCTGGTAGGGCAGGGCGACGTTGATTACCAGGTCGGGGCGCTCCCGTTCGAGCAGGGCGGTCATGGCGGTGCGGTCGTCGGCGTCGACCTGGGCCACGCGGATGGGGCGGTCGAGCTGGGCGGCGATGCGCTCGCATTTGGCCAGGGTGCGGCTCGCCAGGACGATGTCGCTGAACACCTCCGGCACCTGGGCGCATTTATGGGTCACGACTTGGCCGACACCGCCGGCGCCGACGATCACTACTTTGGCCATGGTTTACTCCTCTAGTGGCAAGGGGGGCGGAAAGGGGGCTAATAAGGGCGCTGTAAGAACAGCCTAGAGTCGTCGTTTGATCGGATCGGGTGGCCTCTGTCGGGGGATAACCTGAATACTTCCTTGTAGG
>JAGVUH010000252.1 GCA_019136395.1 Gammaproteobacteria bacterium | reverse complement strand
GCCGTCGCCCAGTGGCAGGCCGAGGTCAGCCTGCTGGGCAAGCAGGCCCAGGCCCTGTCGCGCCGGCAGCAACTGGGTGACGCCGCCCGGCTGGAGACCGTCCAGGGCGATGCGGCGCTGGCCCAGGCCGAGGCCCAGCTTGCCCAGGCCCAGGGGCGCCGGGATCAGGCCGCCGAGGATCTGCGCCGCCGCTACCCGGAGATTCCCCTGGAGGCACCGGGGACCATTGCCCCGCCGCCCGCCCTGGCGGGGGACGAGGCGGAGTGGATCGCGGCCCTGGTGCGCCACAACCACGCTTTGGGCCTGGCCCAGGCCGACAGCCGGCAGTCCCAGGTGGGCGTCAAGCGCGCCGCCAGTGACCGCTGGCCGGACCCGACCTTCGGCCTGCACCTGGCCAGTGAGCGCGATGGCGAGGAGACCATCGTCTCGTCGGCGCCTATGTGATCGTCAACCTGCCCGGGGAGGGGCGCCGGGCCAAGGCCGATGCCGCCCTGGCCGAGGCGGAGGCGGCCAATGAGCGCGAGGCCGCTGCCGTGCAACGGGTGACCGCCGAGGCCGCCGGGCTCTACCAGACGGCCGTGGCCGCGCGCCGCTCCTGGCAGTCCGCCCAGGCGGCGGCCAGCCGGCTGGCCCAGGCGGCGGACATGACGGCGCGGGCCTACCAGCTGGGCGAGGGGCAACTGGAGGATCTGCTGACGGCCCGGCGCCAGGCGAATGAGGCCGCCCTGGGCGCCCGGCTGAGCCAGCTGGAGGCCCTGGAGGCGCACTATCGCCTGCGGCTCGATGCCCATCGGCTGTGGGATTTTGCGTCGGGGACGTAAGGGGGGAGGGATGGGGGGCTAGCCTTCTGGGGGATGTCACCCGGGGTATGCCCCGGGCGTTGGTGGGTGGGAGAGGGTGGGCGACGTGGGCAGGCGGTGAGGTTGACTGCCGGCGTCGCGAGCGCGGGGCCGGGCTTATCCAGGCGCTGAAGGCTGAGTGGGGGCGGCAGAGCCGGGTGGCGTGCGGGGTTGGCACGCGACCTGGCGACTACGGGGCGGGGAGGGTGGCGACCCCTGGCGGTGAGAGCGAGGGGTGGCCGGGGTGGGCGAGGGCGCTGAGTCCGCCTGAGCCGGCGCGTCAGCGCGGGCTGGCAACGGGCAGTGAAGTTAGCGGGGTGGGTGCCGAGCCAGGTGGCGTGCGTCGTTGGCACGCGACCTGGCGACTACGGAGCGTAGAGGATTGCGACCCGGCGCTGAGGTCCGGGTCAGGGTCCGGTGCGGGTGAAGCGTGGGTGCTTGGTGAGCGGAGAAGTCGATTGTCAGGGCGGTGAGCCGGATGGCGATGCTGGATAGATCGACTGCGTTGGAGACTGGCGGTGGTGGCGCGAGGGTGGCGCGGGGCTGGCCGACTTCATTGGTCACCACGCAGTTTATGTCCATCAGGGTCCCTAACGCCTTGGGACTCCTACCTCCTTAATAGGCCAGGGGTACATCCGAACGCCCCCCGCCTCTTGGTGAATGGTATATGAGTAGCTAACGCGACCGGGGTGAGGGGGGATGATGTGAGGGGGGATGATTGCAAATCCCTTGGCGGTGGGCTAGGCTTGAGCCCGTAACGGTTGATTGCGAGGTCGGGACGTGGCTCACCAGCAATCACCCTGGATAGGGGCGACGCCCCGCCCCTACTCCCGCCTTCTATGCCGCAACTGGCCGGCGATGATTTCCCGGTTACGTTTACGCTCAACGTATCCCACTTGCGTGGTTGCGTAATTCGTCCTGCCCAGCCAGTAGCCCTCAGCGCCTTGTTCCCGCCCAAAGACGGCGATGCAGGACAAGAGACCCCGGCGTGATACCTCAAACCGGCTGAAGTAATAGAGCTTGTCCTGCCCGCCGCGACGGCCGGGCTCAAACCAGATTTCATCGGGTTGACGGATGTTGGTTGCCGTGTAGAGCAGCCAGGCCGCGCGCTCACCCTTCTGGATTTTCCAGGCGCCTTTCAGATCAAGGAACAGGTGGCGGTCGATGATCAGGGGGTTGCCAGCCAGGTCCGTGAAATCAACCCGCTCCGCGGCGGCGAACTCCCGCATGAAACGCTGGAACAGTCCCTCTTGGTCGAGGGTGGGGGGCAACAGCTCCATTCCCGGCAGGCGCCGGGGTGGCGGCAGGGGTTGATGGGTATCGAGCACGGTTTCCAGCACATCTCACTTAAGATTCAGGGGGCTCTGGCCCCAAAGTTTACGCCGGTTGCCGCGCCGCTGGTGACGCGATACGGGGATCAACATCCCGGTGGATGGCTGGCTGGCAGTGCGTCTCGGCCAGCTTAGGGCTGTTTGGCCTCATGGCGCGCCGGTGAACCAGAATAGGGGGAGATTGATTACACGCGACCTGGCGGCTACGGGGCGGCGATGATCGCGACCGTGGGCCTGGAGGTCCATGGGTGCGGGGTACAGGGGACTTATAGGGGGGTGAGCAATGAAGTCAGCGAATGGGGCGATGGACTGGACAGCGCCGCCAGGCATTGCCCCCGCGAAATCGTCACTGCGGCGGATACGCCGGTCGGGTGCGGGTGCAGGGTGGAAGCGGTCGGGCAAGGGGGGGTGGTTTCGTGCCGCGTGGGTTTCTTTGCCTTATCATACGGGCGCGGGGTGCGGAGGGGCGGATTTCCGTGTTTATGTATTTCCGTATTACTGGCAGAGCGTAGGGTTTATCACCCTTTTGGGTGGCATGAGTAGCAAAGAAGGAGTGGGCGCGTGGGGTTGAACAATGATATTGGGCGTATGTTTCAACACAATGCCATTAACTTAAGCCTCAGCGGCAGCGCTTGTAGTTCCGGTGGAAGCCCTGGAGTTTCGCGGTCTTCATCTTACGCGGAAAAGAGCGGTCCGGTCTGACGGCCTCCACGGTCATCGCCATCGCCAGGATAAGTGACGTCAGGAGTTCGGTGGTGTCCGTCCCCACGAGCAGACGCACCACCGTATTTTTCATGCATGACAAAGCGTGGGCGAAGTTGACCCGGTAGTCCCGGCGGCGCTGACGATAGCGTTCCGTGGCGATAGCCTGCGCCACCCAGGCGCAGATGGCGGTTAGATTCACAGTAAAGAGCTTGGCAAAACAATCCTGGAGGACCACCCGCACGCTGAGGCCGGAGAAATTTTCCAGTTCCAAGCGCAGCTTGTCGCACTTGTAGGCCTCTTCCGCCCCCCAGCGCAAATGATAGAGCCCCTTGAACCACACGCTGGGCCATTCCGGTTCCGCCAGGAGCGAGGTCGCCAGCACCTCCGTCTCACCGTTCGCCAGGGCCACCCGGACCAGCCGCACGGGGATCGGAGCGGTGGGGATCTCATAGAGCTGGCATTGCCGCCGGGCCTCGGGGCTGGGCGCGAGGGTGATCACGGCGCTGCGCGCCCCGCTTGCCAGGAAAGCCGTGACCTCGGTGGAGAAGCTCACCGGCAGGCGGGCGCAAAAGTCCCGTTCCAGTTGGTAATGGCGGGCAAACAGCCAGAAGGCCGGATAGCCACGATCATAGAGCACCAGGTCCTGCGGCGCCGTCGCCGCCAGATGTTCACTCGCCAGCACCCGCTCCCCAACCTCATAGGCGTCGAGTTCAGCGTCCACCACCACGCCATTGAGTACATCCACCAGTTGGGACAACCGCCCCAGGGGGATCGTCGACCCTGCGGGCGGCGCCCCAAAGTGGGCATTGACCGCCGGGGTCGAGGGCAGGCGCAGGCTGGAACCATCCGTGGCCAGCACCCGCAGGCCATGCCAGCGCCGTAAGGGAAAGGCCTGGGCAAAGGCCCCCAGCAAGCGTGCGTTTAGTACACAGAGGGCATAAGGATCAAGCTTTTGCCGTGCCTTGCACAAGGCGGCGGCACTCACGCCGGTGGCCAAGGGCTGGCCCGTGAGTACCTCCCAGAAGCCATTCACTTCATCTTGCAGACTGCCTTTACGCAGGTTGAGCAACAACCCGACCAAGTGGGGTAAGGGCAACTCCCGTTGGCGGGTAAAGGCCGTCGGCGTGAGGCGCGCACGGTCCGCGAACTCAGCGGAAAACAAAAATTCTCTTATGGGCCTATAAAGAGATTGAAATTTGCACTATTTGCTGGATTTCGCTAGCCGTCGGGGTAATGGTCTTGCTTTGAATGCGCATGGGGTGTTGGCTCCAGGTTAGGGGGGGTCTTAATATTAGGTTATTATAATCAATATCTTGCTTAAGTTAATGGCATTGTGTTGTAGATGGCGGTGGAGTGATACGAGCAGGGCGCTTTGGGGTGCCCTTAAATTTTGGTTGGGATCTGTTGATGCACTCCGGCGCCACGAGAGCGGGGCGGGTCTTCTCAGGCGCTGATGATGGAGTGGGAGGGGCAGAGCCAGGTGGCGTGCGGGGTTGGCACGCGACCTGGCGACGAGGGGCGGTGTGGCCAGCTTAGGTGTCGGGCTGGGGGAATTCGGCATCCAGGCGGTCGAGGATGGCCAAGGCTTGCTGGATATCACCCGTGGCGGCTAGGGCGCGGAAGTGGATTTCCGTGTCCCAGGCGGTCAGGGCCTGGGCGGTCAATTCCTCGATGAGCTTGTTCATGCTCAGCCCACGACTGCGGGCCAGGGTCTTGAGCCGGGCGGTGGTATCGTCCGGCAGGCGGATGGTCAGGGTGCTCATGGGTACTCCTGAAGAAGTTGCGCGGGGGTGAGGATACCGAGGCGAGCCAGGTGAAGTTCGCCCCCACGCAGATCCCCAACGTTGTGGGTGACGATGGCCGTGGCGCCCCCGGCGATCGCGAGTTCGATCAGGTGGTTGTCCCCCTCATCGGGCAGGTTTGGTCGCCAGGCGTAATCTACCTCCTTGAGTGGCCAGGGGTACATCCGAACGCCCCCCGCCTCCTCAGGAAAGGGGGATGAGTAGCTGGCGGATCGGGGTGATGAGGTTCCGTAGTAACATAAAATCCTCGCCAGGAGGAATAATCGTTACTACACTAAGTGCATGAAGATCGACTTCGACCCCGACAAAGACGCTAAAAACCGCGCCAGGCACGGGGTCTCGCTGGCGTTAGCCGCCGAGATGGAGTGGGAAACCGCACTGATCTGGAGCGACCGGCGCGTTGATTACGGCGAGGATCG
>JAGVUH010000623.1 GCA_019136395.1 Gammaproteobacteria bacterium | reverse complement strand
TCTTCACCCAGTCCCTGCGGCGGGAGGCGGCCCTGATCCTGGCGGACTCTCCGGAACTGATCGTGCAGCGCCTGATCGCCGGGCGCCACGATCTCATGCCCGCCGACTACCTCGACCGCCTGAGCCAGATTCGCGGGGTCAGCGACGCCTACGGCCGGCTGTGGGGCTACTTCTATGATCCGGCGGTCAAGGCCAATTACACCCTGCTGGTGCCGCGCGAGGAGCCGCCAGCTCCGGGCGAGGTCCGACTGGGCTCCGGGGTGGCGCGGGCCCGGGGGCTGGGCGTGGGGGACTACCTGAGCCTCAGGTCCGCCCAGGGCGAACCCTTCTCCTTTCGCATCGCGGGCGTGCTGGAGGCAGAGACCGAACTGGTATCGAGCGACCTGATGCTGCTCAACACTGCGGACTTCCGCCGCTTCTTCGCCTTCCCCGCCGACCGCTTCACCGATCTCGTCCTGCGGGTGCGCAATCCCAGTGAGGTGCGCAAGGTGGCGGAAAAGATCGCCCTGGCCCTGCCCGATACCCGGCCCATCCTGCGGGAAGAGATCCTGCGCACCTACGATGCCCTCTTCGGCTGGCGCCAGGGGCTGGTCATCCTCCTCCTGGGCGGGGCCCTGCTGGCCTTCGCCATCTTCGCCTTCGACCGGGCGGCGGGGCTGAGCGCCGAGGAGCGGCGGGAGATCGGCATCCTCAAGGCCATCGGCTGGGAGACCGGGGACGTGCTGCGGATGAAGTTTTGGGAGGGGGCGGCCCTGTCCCTGACTGCCTTTCTGGCCGGCTATCTGCTGGCCTACGCCCATGTCTTTTTCTTCGCCGCCGCCCTCTTCGCCCCGGTGCTCAAGGGCTGGGCGGTGCTCTATCCCGACTTCCGCCCCCTGCCCTTCATCGATGGCCTCCAGGTCGCCACCCTGTTTTTCTTCACCGTCTTCCCCTACACGGTGGCGACCATCGTCCCCATCTGGCGCGCCGCCATCACCGACCCGGATCAGGTGATGCGATGAGCCGTCGCGATCAGGTGAGCGCGGACCAGGTGACGAGTTGATCCATACCGACCAGGAAAGCCCGGACCAGGTGATGCGATGAACTGTCCCGATCAGGCGAGCCCAGACCAACCAGACCAGGTGGTGCGATGATCCGCCTCGACCAGGTCAGCAAGGTCTTCAACCAGGGCCGCCACAACGAGGTGCGGGCGGTCCAGGGATTGAGCCTGGAACTGGAGACCCGCGGCGTCGCCGTCCTAAAGGGGCCGAGCGGCTCCGGCAAGACCAGCCTGCTGGCCATGATCGGTTGCCTGTCCCGGCCCACCAGCGGTCGCATCCATCTGGACGGGCGGCTGATCTCCAACCTGCCGGAGCGCTTCATGACCGAGGTGCGGCGCGCCACCTTCGGCTTCATCTTCCAGCGCTTCAACCTGATCCGCGGCCTGACGGTGCTGGAAAACGTCATGCTCCCAGCCTACCCCCTGGCGCCAGAGCCGCGGGAACTGCGCGATCGGGCCCTGGCCCTGCTGCGCCAGTTTCGCCTGGCGGAACGCGCCCACAACCAGGCCGAGTGGCTGTCCGGCGGCGAGGCCCAGCGCACCGCCATCTGCCGCGCCCTGATCAACAGCCCCCGCATCCTCATCGCCGACGAACCCACTGCCAATCTCGACAGCCAGCTCTCCCGGGAGCTGCTGGCCCTGATCGGGGAGCTGGCGGATCAAGGCAAGGGGGTCCTCATCAGCTCCCATGACCCCCTGGTCTTCGACCATGCCCGGGTCTCGCGGGTGGTAGAACTGCGCGACGGGCGCCTGGCCTAAGCTCATGATCTATTTCTCATCCAATCGGTTCCAGTTAAGGCGGAGAAGGGCAGCTAGCAGCAGTTGGGGCTGTCGACCGCAGAGATCTGGTCGTCACGCCTACAAACACCTGTTCACGGCGCTCCCTACCCGCCGTCACCCGGTCCATGCCATGGGCACCAACCCGGCCATCAACGCTGGCTCGGCCTTGAACTGAGACCCCATGCCGCTCTCCCCCGCCCTACTCGCCCTGACCCTGGCCGCCCTGACCCAGGCCGGCCTGTTGCTGGTGGCGGCGGGCTTCGCCCTGCGCATCCTGCGCCATTGGGACCTGAACAGCGGCAGCGAGCGCCAGCTCGACCTGGAGCGGCGCACCTACCTGGTCGCCACCCTGGTGGCCTGGGTCTTCGGCGCCAATCTGCTGTCCCTGCTGCTCTTCGTCTACAACGCCGAGCATCTTTCCACCCAATTTGTCGGCGCCATGTGCGCCACCGGCGTGCTCAATGCCAACGCCTGGGGCTGGCCCACCCTGTACCTGAAGATGGCACTGTTCTTCGCCGGCGCCGCCTGGCTGCTGCTCAACCGGGTGGACAACCAGGCCCCGGATTACCCCCTGGTGCGACCCAAGTATGCCCTGCTGCTGGTCATCGCCCCCCTGGCCCTGGCCGAGGCCCTCGTCCAGTGGCAATTCTTTGCCGGGCTGAAGCCGGACCTCATCACCTCCTGCTGCGGGGCCCTGTTCGGACCGGACGCCCAAGGCGTGGCGGCGGAACTGGTCGGGCTAGAACCGGGCACCAGTCTGGTGGCCCTCTACGGCAGCGGGCTGGCGATCCTGGCCCTCGGCCTGCTCTACCGTTGGTGGGGCTGGTGCGGCCGACTCTTCGCCCTGGTCGCCGCCCTGGGCTTCGCCATCGCCCTGGCCGCCATCGTCTCCAGCGTGGCCCTCTATGTCTACGAGCATCCCCACCATCATTGCCCCTTCTGCCTGCTCAAGACCGGGCATGACCTGGTCGGGTATCTCCTGTATTTGCCCCTCTTCACCGCCACCGCCCTGGCCTTGGGGATGGGCCTGATCATGATCTGGCGACGGGTACCCAGCCTGGCGGGGGTCATTGCCACCGAGGGCCGGCGGCTGGTGAGTCTGGCCCTGCTGTTTTTCGCCCTCTTTTATGGCGTGGCCACCTGGCTGATCCTGCGCTCGAATCTTGTATTGCTGGGGCCGGGATGACCACGGCGAATGATGGTCGTTGGATGATCAACCTCAGGCCTTGGATGACTAACCTCAGACTGCAAATGAATTATCACGACACCTTCACCTCATGCCAGGATCGCTGGGACTGGGCGCGCTTCGCCCGCTTTCTTTCCGCCCTGCCGTGGCGTGTCTTCCCGTACCTATTCAGACCCCCTCTCCCCAACCCTCCCCCGCCAGGGGGGAGGGAGCAAGAGAGCAAGTCCCTCGTGGAGCAAGAGCACCAGCACCTTGCGGTGCGAGAGCGTCAGCACCTTATGGGGCCAGAGTGTCAGCACCTTGTGCCACCAAAGCCCTCCTTGGGCGCATGGGGTCTGAACGAATACGGCATTCCGCTGATCGTCGCCCTGCTGGTCTTCCCCCTGCTGACGGGCTGTGGCGAAGAGACTCCGAAGCTGGAAAACGGCCAGGCCGCCCCGGCCTTCGCCCTGCCCGACCTGGCCGGCAAGACCTGGCAACTCCCCGGCGACTTTCAGGGCCAGGTCGTGGCCCTGCGTTTCTGGGCGGACTGGTGCCCCTTCTGCGCCCCGGAGATGCGCGCCATCGAGCCCCTTTACCAGGAATTGCATGCCCAGGGCCTGCGGGTCCTGGCCGTCAACGTCCGCCAGGACCGGGAGACCGCCGCCCGCTTCGTCGCCGGGCTGGGGATCTCCTACGCGACCCTGCTCGACGAGGACGGCGCCGTTGCCCGCCAGTACGGGGTCTCGGGTCTGCCGACCACCTATTTCATCGATCGCGCCGGCAAGATCCACACCCGCATCCTTGGCGAGGCCAAGCCCGAACTCTTCGGCAAGATCGTCCGGGAGATGCTGTGAAGCGGGTCTCTTCCGACCGCCGGAGCGGCCCTCGACCAGTCGGCGCCCTGGATTCGCCCCCGCGGGGTCCAGCACGAGGCGTGAGCTGGGAGCGGAATCGACGGTGGTGCCAGGATGAGTCGAGCGGGAAGGTATCCGCCAAGAGAGGTGGGCCGTTAAGAAGTGGGGGGCCAGGATGATCGGCGCGGAATGGGACCTGTATACAGGAGGCCCAAAATGATTGACGCGGAAATGGACCAGGATACCGGGAGGGCACGGAATGAACGCTGAATTGACCCTGGTGATGGCCTTCGCCACCGGCCTCTTTGGCGCCGGGCATTGCCTGGGGATGTGCGGTGGCCTGGCCGGGGGCTACTTCCTCCAGCGTGGGCAGCCGGCCACCCTGCTTACCCAACTCGGTTACCACGCCAGCCGCCTGGCCATGTACAGTCTCCTCGGCCTGGGGGGTGCCTGGGCCGGACACGTTTTGGCGCAATCCGGCCTGGTCGGCAAGGGCCAGGGGCTGCTGATGATGGCGGCGGGCCTGCTGATCCTGGGGCTGGGGCTGCGCCTGGCCCTGAGCGGCCGGCCCCGGGAACTGCCCGCCCCCACCCCATCCCGGGCGGTGCGGTTGGAACCGCGGGTGGTGGCGCGGCGCCCTTGGGCCTGGATGGTGTCACGGCGCCCCTCGCCATCAAGGCCGCCACCCTGTCAAATCCCGGACAGGCCGCCTTGTTCATGTTTGTCTTCGGTCTCGGCACCCTGCCCATGATGGTGGCGGTGACCTGGGCCGGGGCCGCTAGCGGGGCCCGGGTCAGCGGCCACTTCGCCCGTCTCGCCGGGGGGCTGGTGGTCCTGATGGGTCTCTGGACCCTCTACGAGGGTTTCGTTTTCTTCGACATCATGCGTGGCCTTGCCAATGGCTGAGCGCCCTCGCCCACCCTGGTCACCACGGGACAAGAGAAGGTCCCCCCTCGCCATCAATGGTCTCGTGGGGACGTCCCAACGCTTGGGTGACCCACGGGCCATTCGCGCCCTGTCCAACAACCAGCATTTTTACACCCAAAAGATTTGGATCGTAACCATACAGACCCCCTCTCCCCAACCCTCCCCCGCCAGGTGGGAGGGGAGCAAGAGAACCAGCAATTTATGCCCCGGAAGCCATCCTGGGGGCTCGGGGTCTAAACGGATACCTTGGATCTTTGCCCTCACCGGGCAGGGATCCGGTCTTCAACAACCGCAACGCAGAAAGGAGCAAATCCATGTGTGAACATCACGACCAGCACCCCGACCAGAGTCGCCGCGACGCCCTCAAGACCCTGGGCACCCTCGGCGGGGCCTTGGGGCTTGCCACCCTGGGGGCGCCCGTCCTGGCCGCCGACGCGGCCACCGTCGGCGCCTTCATGCCCGGCAAGGGCTGGATGACCGCCAGCGGCCAGGCCTGCGACGGCGACGGCACCCCCCTCCAGTTCATCCCCCGCACCGCGCCGGATGCAGATCCCCTCACGGACGAACTGAAGAAATATCCCAAGTGCCCTTACTGCGGCATGGACCGGACCATGTACAACTACAGTCGCCACCTGGTGCAGTATGACGACAACCTGGTGGACGGCACCTGTTCCATCCATTGCCTGGCCATCAGCCTCAGCCTCAACATCGACCGGGGCCCCAAGGCCAT
>JAGVUH010000144.1 GCA_019136395.1 Gammaproteobacteria bacterium | reverse complement strand
AAAGTCTCAGAAAAAACCCACTAAAGCATGCGGGTCCGAATTGGGGACTTGGCTGACAATCCAATATTATTACCTTCGGTTAAAGAAAATGAAGCGGCTTAGAAATATTGCAGTATTATTTTAATGCTCCGTCTTCTCGTAAAATTAAATTTACAAGGAAAGCGCTGTGCATGATGTTAATACCAAGAATGATTGCCGTTGATGCTACAAAGGCGGGATGTACGGTGGCTTCCATTGGCTGTCCAACTTGGCCAAGCCATTTCCATAAAATAGCACTATCGGTTATCAAGCCTGCTGTCATTAACAGTCCACCGAAAATTAACCCCCATTCCAGGGTAAACTGACGCTTTACCCAATTCAAAAATCTACTTTTCAATTTTGGGTGTTTCTGGCTCATTATGACTTTTCCAACTAATCCCAAGCTCAGTATATTGAACCCTGTCAGGGTGAGCATTGCGCCAAGCGCAAGAAAATGGATACCCAAATGCAGGTGACCATAAATTAGGGGACCCGAGGCTAAAAGGCCCATCAAGCCTATTCCAATCACCAGCATTATCATGCCAGGCCATAAAAAAACCTGATCAGGTGCATAGGTCATGATCAGGCGTAGGTGACGCCAGCCGTCCCGTAAAGAGCGTAGGTGGGGTGGGTGGGCGCGTTTATCAGGATAAAGTCGAATGGGGATTTCGGTGATCTTCAATCCATTACGGGTAGCGTTGATCACCATCTCCGAGGCGAATTCCATACCTGTCGTGTCAATTTGCATCCGCTGATAGGCGCTTTTGGTGAAAGCCCGCATCCCGCAGTGAAAATCCCCGATTGGTGCCTTGCAGACCAGGCGGGCGATGAACGACAGGACGGGGTTACCAAGGTAGCGGTGCAAAGGCGGCATGGCTTTGGGGGAAATACCGCCCTTGAATCGGTTACCCATCACGAGATCATATCCCTCCGCGATTTTTTCCAGGAAGGGACCCAAGTTACTCCAGTCATAAGAGTCGTCGGCATCCGCCATCACAATCACATCAGCCTTCGCGGCCTCAATCCCGGCAATCAGCGCTGCGCCATAGCCTGGAATCGGCTGATGGACGACCCTCGCGCCCTGTTCCATGGCAATTGCCACCGATCGGTCCGTGGAACCATTATCCGCTACGACTACTTCCCCTTTAATGCCCAAATCTAGAAAAGCCTTTTTTGCTTTCTGGATGCAGAGTGCCAGAGTAGCCTCTTCATTCAGGCAAGGCATGACGGCTGAGATGCGTGGTTTGAACGGGTCGGGGGTTGCCATGTCCTAAATCATGATTCGAGTATTTATAACGTTAGGGAAGTCTGGTTCTAGCGTGATTTTATAGGCTTAGCTGATGGAGAACGATTTCCAGCCCGCTAGAGAAATTTCGCCATAGTTTAAGTTGGGGCTGGAAACGAGCGAAAAGTGTTCCGAGTAGATTGTCACCTTGCCTCACCCTACCTAAATGAGTTACCCAATTCGCAACCGTTATTGGACAAATGGCGGCGCATCAGGTAAAACTCACTAGGATTTTCCTCTGTATCGGCACGCATAGACTGCATGCCAAGGTGAGCAAGATCAGGATAGTCGATAAGGAGAGCTGTTTTATCTGGACAAATGAGTTGAAGGGCGGGCGAAGGAGTAAGTTGCACCATGATGACCTTGGGAGAATTACTTAGCATAGGGTCATTGCGGATTAAATCGACGAGAAACCAGGTGTTCAAAGGATCAACAAAAACCAGGTCAAACGGCAATTGCTTAATAAAGATGTCCGCTTCGGCAAAGGGTTTAACGAAAGACCGGGTTTGTAGGGCGTGTAACGGCATGGCTATCAGCACCCCGGCTAAGAGCAGGACGGTGCCGACACGTGAAAAATTGAGCCAGCCCTGTGACACCAATGATCGCCGAGCCCATAACCAACCCCAGACCCCAATCAGCGCCATCGAGCCCAGGTGCACATGGAGATAACGATATCCCCAGCCGTGCCCTTGACCTGGCATTAGAAGCAAATGGCCCAGGATGGTGAGTAGAAGACTCCACAATAACATCCTCACTACATAGGGGGCTTGGCGCAATCCGTATAATGCGGGTATGAGCAAGAGCACGGCTAATGGGCTTAGCCAGGCTAAAAAACGGGTCAAATTAATCAAGATCAGAGGATAACGCAGGCCCTGATAGTTGGCGATCAGTCCTTTAATTTGATCCAGAACACTGGCTCCGCTTGCCCCTGCACTCGTCCCGCCAATACCCCCACCCCCCGTCACCCACCAGGTCGCGAAGTCCTTCCAGAATATCCACATCAGCAGTACCGCCGCGTACCAGGCGGCGTAGCCAAAGGCCAGGCGCCAGCGGCGCTGCCAAAGCAGGGACAGCATGAAGGGGGCGATGAAGAGGGGGTGGACATGGGGCTGGTGCAGGCCGACGGCGATCAGGCCGACCAGGGCGGCGAGGACATGGCCGCGGTGGGTGTCGGCCAGAAACAGCCAGAGCCAGAGCAGGTTGAAGAAGAGATGCGCGGTCATGCTGTAGGGCGTCATGGCCGTGATCAGTAACTGGGGGGAGGTCGCCAGCAGCAGGGCGGCCAGTCCCGGGGCATGTCGTTCCTCTGGCCAGGCGCGGCGGGCGATGGCGGTGGTGAGGGCGACGCTGCCGCCGGCCAGGAGGGCGTTGGACCAGGGCCCGAGGGCGACCAGGTCGAACAAGGCGTAGAGGGCGGAGGCCAGGGGCAGGTAGCCGGGATACCAGAGCTGATTGGTCTGGTCGATGTGGGTGAAGATGGGCTGCAGGGCCTTGGCCAGGTCGCCCCAGCCTTCGGGAATGGGCGCGAGCAGGTGGCCGGCGAGATAGACCCGCGCTTGCCAGACCAGCATGTACTCGTCCATGGACAGGGCGAAGCGGTGATAGACCCAATCCACCCCCAGGGCGACGATCAGGGTGGTGGCCAGGGCCAGCCAGGGCACGGGGTTGTTCAGGCTGGCGGCCCAGTTTCGCAGGCGGTCCAGGGCCGCGGCCAGGCGTGGGAGCTGGTCCACCCGGCTAGCGGCAATCACCAGCAGGGCCAGGAACAGCAGCCAGTAGGGGTCCTGATAGGCTGCCAGCCAGACATTGACGAGAAAGGGGTACTCCCTGAGCGTCGCTTCCGGGACACCGAGGCGGATGACCAGGAGGATGGCGGCGCCCGGCAGGATGAGCATCAGCAGGCGGCGATTCAAGAGGTTGAGGGTGGGCTGAGCCATTCAAGCTGCTCTGGTTATGATTCCCGTGGACACAAGACCAAGATACCCATTACTACGCCTTTGGCATTGCGCAGGGTCAAGTATCCTCCGCCCTTGGCCCACGCTTCATCCTCGTTCCCTATCCAAGCCCCAGCCTCATCCCCGGCCCGAGTCGCCAACCAAGGCATTTCGTGCTTCCCGGCGTAATAAATCCCCGCCAGTTCCGGGTCGGCGCACAGGCGCGCGATCTGTTCCGCGTCTGGCGGCGGCAGGTCCAGGCTGACGGTCTCCCGATTCATCAGATCCAGGGGGCCCAGGATGGCCTCCAGGTGGGCGATGCGCGCCTTGGCGGCCATGAGCTTTTCCCGGGAGAAGACGCTGCCAGTCAGTTGCAGGGTGTGCATGTAGCTCGGGTGGTGCCACTGATACCAGAGGGTCAGCGGGGTGCCTTCCCAGAGGATGCTGCCTGGTCGGTGAAGCAGGTTGACAAGCTGATAACGGGCGCTGTCGCTGTCGCTGACACGGCCACGGCCATTTTCGCCGTCAGGTTCCCGCCCCTCCGCGCGGTACCCATCGGTGTCCATCGCGATGCCGCTGCCGAAATCGGGCCCGTTGGGGTTGCCACTTTCACTCCCGATGACAAGGCCATGGCCATCGCCACCGCCAATGCCCCGCGCCAGCAGCAGGGACCGTTGCACGCCAGTCCCGACCAGGACGCCGATCAACACCAGGCCGGCGGCCAGGGCCACGCGGCGCACCCGTGGGGTCTTGACGAAGCGCGCCATCAGCCAGCCGGCGGTTGCCAGCAGCACCACGACCGCCGATTGCTGCAACAGCAGGCCGCCCAGATCGGCGGACAGCCCCACCCCTTGCAGGTTCAGCGCCAAGCCTAGGGCGAAGATCGCCACCATCATGCCCAGCAGCAGGCGGGAGGTGGTCGGGGACAAGTAGCGGGTGTTCGGCGACGGGCAATGACGTGGGACCCAGCGCTGGACCAGAAGCGCGGCGAGGGTGACGATCAGGATCAGGGCGCCGGAGCCGGTGATCAGCAGTTCCGCCCCCGCCAGACCCAGGCCGGCGCTGAGGTCCGCCGGGTCCCGGGAGCGCAGGGCGCGGACAAAGACCAGACCCAGGCCCGCCACGCCCAGCCAGTGGCTCAGCCACAGGGCGCGCCAAGGTTGCAGTTGCAGGCTCAGCAGGTTGTTGAAGCCATCGCCGAGGAGGACGGTGGCGAGCAGGCCGGTGGCGCCCAGCAGGCTGGCGGCCAGGGCGAGCTTGGGCCTCTCCCCGGCCCTCCCCCGCGCGGGGGGAGGGAGCAAGAGGGGGCCAAGATCCGTGGCCTGGACTTGGTCGTTGGTCTGACGCTCGAATTGGCTGGTGACGATGATCCGACTGAGGTAATGGACTAAGACCAGAACCGGCTATGGGACCTGCCCCTGATCCGGCCAGGGCCACGGCGGCGACTACCGGGGACAGGAGCGCGACGCCCGCGACATTCCAATCGCCGGCATCCCAGGTGGCGGCCCAGAGGTAGGGCGCCATGGCGCCGGTCATGGCCCGCCATTCCGGGTCCATGACCTGGAACAGCCGCTCCAGGATGGGCGCCCCGGCCCAGGCGGCCAGGATCAGGGCCAGGGCGCCGAGGAGGGTGACCATCACCGCCAGCCGCGGGCGCAGACCCACCCACAGGGCCAGCACCACCGCCGGCCAGGCCATCAGGGGATGGACCAGCAGGGCGGCGATGGCGGCCA
>JAGVUH010000123.1 GCA_019136395.1 Gammaproteobacteria bacterium | reverse complement strand
TGCTTACTCGTACCCAGACTGCCACCAGTGGTGTTTCCGGTGGCGCTGGTTAATTGAAAGGTTCCGGGCGTAGTGGCCGAGGATTTGCCACTGGCCATACCCAAGCCTGGGGCCACGGAACCAACGGTCTTCTTCATTCCTTGATTGCCCTCGCCCGAGAAAAGGCCGATGAGGCTGCTGGCCATCATTTCGGCATCTCCATGCTTGACCCGGTAAACGTAAAGCCGCTCATCATCATCACCGGCAGCGGCGGCGGCATCCAGACGTTCGATCCAGACTCTGGCCTGCGCCAGGTATTTCTCTTGAGGTGATACGACCAGAACGCTCCTGGCGCTATCCACGGGTACGAAGCGGAAGATACCCTTCATTGGATTGCCCGCTTCATCGGAGAGCAAAGCCTCCAACTGGCTGACCAGGTCCTTGGGATTGGCATATTCAAGACTAAAGAACCCCACGGACAGACCGGCCATCCAATCCACGTCGAAGACCTGGATGGTATCGAGCAGGTTTCTTATTTCCGGTCCAGTGCCAGCGAGAATCAGAAGGTTACGCGTATTGTCGGCACGAATGACGCTGCCTTCCGGGGCAAGGGGTTCGAGGATCTTGCTCATTTCCTCCGCGCCAATATAACGAAGGGGTATCACCTGAACGTTATATCCCGTAGGCAAGGCCTTGGTGGTCTCACCCAGTTGGGGCACCACACGCCCGCGGATCGCATTGGCAAGGGGCACTATCTCATACGAACCGCCATTTTGAACCAGCGCGGCATTGTTCATCCGCAGAAGGGTTTCCAATGTAGGGATCAGGGCCATCCGGGACAGTGGACGCCCCGTCTCCAGGGACGCGGTGCCAGAAACCGCGGGATCAAGAACATAGTTGACCCCCAGGATGTCACCCAGAATAACCTTTACCACCTCACGGATGTCCGTGCCATCGAAATTCAGGGTAATGTCACCCGGTGTGGTATCGACGGTTGGCCGCTCTACCTTGTTAATGAATGTTCCCGTACCCGCGACTACTTTATTTTTGATTGCGGGGGGGGCCTTACCGTCATCGCCCAAGCGGATCCCGGTGGTTTCAACTGTTCCCGCATCCTCCCTAGCCTCTCGACCCAGCACCGGAGTCAGAATGTCGCTCCCGGTAGCATTCACCTTGACGGTCGGATCCCAGAAGGAGCGCTCACACCCGGCCAAAGTAATCAACACCACGGCAGCCAATGCCAACCTTAGACGTAATCCATTACCCGTATAAGAATTATCCCGTTCTTGGCTAGCCATAAGTGTGATACCGATCAGTGAAGGCCCCTAGAGCCGGTGAAAGGAGAAAACAGCCATCACTGGCCATTCCGAGCTGGGTTAGGCCCGGGAGTTGACGGCGGTTTTGACTTACTGGGAATTGGTGAAGGTTTCTGATTCCGCGGCTTGCTGCTCACGGGCGTGCGATTAGGAGGAGGAGTGGGGCGATTTCGCCGCTCGCTTCGTGGTGGTTGTTTGGGAACTGGCTGCCCACTCGATCCAAAGTTACGCAATACCAGTTTGTCCGATCCACTTTGTCCCTCCATCTCTATTTCATCATTCGAGATATTTTTGACCTTCCACCCTTCCAATTCATCACCAATCTGTACCTTTTGTGGCTTTGGCTCGGTAGGCGTAGTAACCCAGGCAATGGCCCCCGCCGGGGTGATGATTACTGCGTTGAGGTCAAAATTTTCCAAGGGCGTCTCTGGGGTCGCTGGCACCTCTGGCACCGCTGCTTCAACAGGGACCTCCTCCTCGGGTGGGCGTCGGCTGGACAGGAACAAGGGACGATCGATCACTGAAACATAGTCATCCTTACTCATCGACGGTTTCAGAGACAATCGCGTCTCCGATTGCGAAGAAGCCCGCGGTTCTTCGGCCGCCTCGGCGTTATTAGTGGTTAATCCTCCGCGCGGTGGTGGCCAAGTCCGCCATTGCCAGGCGATAACGCCAGCCAAGACCAGACAGATGAGCCCTAGCATGCGCTTCACTGGTTACCCCCCAGGGCATAGCCGAAGACATCGATCCGGATCGTCAGTTCTTGTTGGACTTGGGGTTGAGGATCCTTGCTACTCCGCCGCCGGTCGCGACGGGTGGTCGATCGTATCGAGAGTTGATCGACGAAGAGGAACGGCCTAGCCTGCTCAATATCGTAGAGGATCTCCAGAAGGGCGTTGGTATCGCCCTGAATCTGGGCGCGCAAACCTACCCGGGGGGGCTGCTCTTTTGCTTCAGCGGGCAAAAACTGGGAATTCACTAACTTGGCACCGGCTGTCTGGACCATCCCCTGAACCGTGCTTTGGAGTTGCGCGCCAGCCAGGGCCTCGGTCGGTGCGTCAAAATAGTAGGCCTTGACCTCTTCGTTATTACGTTCCCGCTCTAATTCAGCCCGCAAGCGGGGGATGCCCGCCAGCAAGCGCTGATAACGCTGAATCTGCTCCGTGGCCCCGTCCATCCGGGCATCCAGATCCGTTACGCGCTGATACCAAGGGAGGCCGATACCTACCATCAACCCCAGGGGAACGAGGAGAACGACTAGCCAGAGCAGCATGCACCTGGCCCAATTGGCGAGGTAGCGGGGCTTCTTGGCGTCGGTGGTCATGAGCCCTCTGGCACCCGACTGAAGGTGAACCCGATATGAAAACGTTCTCCCTCATTATTTCTTCCCTGTGTCACGGGAGACCTGAAACTGACACCGGAAAAGGCAGGGGCGTTTTCCAGGAGGCCAATGAGGGCGGCCGATTGGGTGGATTCACCGCGAATCTGTACTTCATTGGCCTGGAGTTCCAGGTTTTCCACCCAAGTACCATCGGGTAGGCGATCGGTGAGATCACGAAGCAGATCGATCATTGCCGCTTGACTGGACTTTCGTTCCAGGACAGCGATACTACCCTTATGCGCCGCCTCAATTGCCTCGCGCAATTTAGTGACTTCCGTCGCTTGCCCCTTGAGCCGACCAAGGTCCCCCTCAAGCTCGGCGAGAAGCTGTGTTTTTTGCCAGATTGGCCCCGCTAGCGCGGCGGCCATCAGTATCAGTGCCAACAGGGACAGAAGGGAGCCTGTAGACAGTAGGCGCCCCCCTCGCCGGGGGCGCAGATCCTCCGGAAGGAGATTAGCCGCTGGCCAGGCATGAGGCCAAGTGATCCGCTCAATTGGGATGCCCGCTGGCTTCAACCACTCCAGCCAGGGCTGAATGGGCTCGCGGCGACACAGGGCCAATTCCAGATGAAGGCGATCTCCCTTACCCCGCCCCTCTAGCAGGCGATAGTCATAGTAGACCTGATCGGGATTGAAGGGAGTGAGACGGTCCATCTCATACCGGATCACCTGGCGTAGATTCGCGCGCGCCTGACTGGGAAGAGAGAGATAGCGCGAAACAATCCATTCCGCGGGCAATTCGATGCGGGAACGCAGTGCCTCCTCGCGCTTGCCTAATAGGAAGGGTTCCAGGCCCGCGGCATGTGGCTCCTGCAATTCGGCCAGGGGACGTCGCTCCAGCCCCTCATTTTGATAGAGCAGTGCTTTGTCATTCTTTAGAACCAGGGTCATGTACCTGTCCCGCGCCACCACCGCTTTAGCCAGCCTTGCAGGCAGACAATTACTGAATATCGCGTGCCAGCGAAACTCCCCAGCGGCCGGGAAAAGCCTCTGGCTCAAGGTTTGCGTGGTGGGAATGGAGAGGGACAAGGACGAAGGCATCAGTGGCAATTCAGAAACAAAATGATTTTAGAGCCTGAAAACTATCGACAGCGGGACATCTCTTTCTTCCAAGTGGCAGGCGAATCAGGTAACCAGGTAACGTCTTCATTCTGAAAACTGGTTACGCCCTCCCCATCCTTGTTACCGGTCATGAGGATGCATTATCCCTCATACCCGGTTAGGCTGCATGATCCTAGTCGAGAGTCCTGTCTACCGCGTAGCGCCGCCACAGAACCTGCACCGGCGGCTGCGACCCCAGTTCAATTTTTGTCAGTGCCTCCATTGAACGGTAGCCCTCCCCGGGGGCTTGCCAGCGCACCTGAATCCGGTAGAGCGGTCCGCCGCGGCCTGCCACGGTTGAGGACTCGCCGAGAATCTCAGTCTCTTGAGCCAATCTTTCCTCTAGCTCCTCCAGCCCGATACCCTGTAAGGCAGCTTGAACCAGGGGGGGGCAAATTCCAGGGCCGGACTCGCTTGTCCTGAGGTTACCGTTAAGGCGGGCGCCAAGGCCTGATAAAGCTCACGGTCAAATCCCATCACCTGACCCAGTTCCTCAACGCTATCAAAGGGTCCATCCTTGGCGCCATAAGGGAGACCGGCCGCGGCGTACTGCTCATCCTCGGCACCGTTGACAAGATGGAGATCATCGGGATCTCGCCAATCAAGGATCGCATCCACCAGATTCTCCGGTTCCTGCACCCCAACCGCCTTCATCAGCGCCATCAAGAGGCCAGGATCCGCCATATTGAGATCTATCAGGGAGGCCTCGTTAATGACGCGGATTTCAAGTGCCTGTTCACCCCATCGCCATAACCGGGGTTGACATCCGGCAACCAGAACCCCTGACTGTCCATGGAGTCTTTATCCGCCAGCGCCTCGACGGGTGGCTGGTTGAGTAGATTCAAGGCCATGAAGTTGATGTCCGCGTCAGCCTGGGCGCGAAAGGTGGCACCAAAAACCTGATTGGCGGCCAGGGCGGTCTCCGTGCGCTGGGTCGTTGTTAATCCCACGGCGATGATGGTCAGCAGGGTGATGATCCACAGAACCAGCATCAGTGCGATACCCTGTTCCATGTCTTTTTTTCGACCGTTTAGCGGCACGCACAGTGGCTTATGGTTGACCCAGAATCTCATCGAGGAATCGCCATGCCCATCCCAACGCTAGGCATACTCCGACCCAACTCAACGATCAGATCGGGCCACACGCGCTGGGCCTTGCTCAAGTGGATACGCACGGCCTGGGGCAGAAGGGTGGGGTTTTGCCAAATCGATTGCCACTCAGGCTGGGCGTCGATGTTGAGGGTAGGATCCTCGCCTTCGGGGAAGCCATAGTAGCTGATCTCGAATTCCTCGACACCCTCCAGCAGCAAAGTGACGCCAAAGGCTCCGGCGGCAACGTCTTGATCTTCCGTGACACTAGCGAAGCCTGGTCCGTTCCCGAGGGGTTGCCAGGCCGGCACCTCGCGCCCCCCTGCCAGCACCTCCGGGTTGAGAAGCCACCGCCTCAGGACTAAAGCAGGTCCGTAACGCGTATTTTCCAGCCCAAGGCGCACCAGCTACAAGCCCGGAATCCCGACCTGCGCGGAGAGTGGGGCAACAAAGTCGAGTTGCTGAGCTTCCCCCGAGAAAACAAGATAAGGTTCACCTTCTAACAGCAAGGTCACTGCCCGCGCCTGACTTAGGGTTCGGCGCAGGAAGTCACGCACATGGCGCAACTCCGTGTTGAGTTCCGCCGACGCCTCCACTCCCTCCCAGGCTCGCACCCCTACCCTCAGGCCGGAAAACAACAGCAGACTGATCAGGGCAACCAGGACAAAGGCGATGAGCAGTTCCACCAGGGTGAAACCGCGGTCGCCTGCCCGCTGGTGTGGTTTGGTTTTCAGGAGCTTAGCCTTCAGGGACGGCCTCTCCCAAACGCAGCGTAGCCAGGGAGACGGTACGGGCCCCACGCACAGAATCCCAGGATACCTCTGAACTGACCAGATATATTGGCAGCGGCGCTTCCCCCGGGAGGAGGTTAGCCATGGGGACCTCCGTCACCTGCACGCGCCAGTGGAGCCCATCCTCGGTTTCACCACTCCGCTGGCCAGGTTCCAAAGGGATGTCGATTCCCACCAGATCCATGCCCGCCTCCGCCAGAGCGGTGGCACGACCATAGCTCCCGCTGAGGGTAGCGGCATTAAGTGCCTGAGAAAAAACCTGCATCAACACCCCTAGACTCAATGCTAGGATGGTGAAAGCCACCAGAACCTCCAGCAGGGAGAAACCGCCCTGAACCATACGCGGATCTGGGCACCGGCCAGCACCCATTTTCCCGCGCGTACCTTGATACCACACCCTGCTCACGGTCCCTTCCAGGGAACGATCTCGACCCGGCCAGTGAGCCATTGGGCACCGACCTGCCAGCCAGAACCGCTTCGGGCCAAAGTAACACGTCCCCCGGTAGATCCGCCGTCGGGGAAGAAGCGGATGGCCCCCCGCTGGTCATTGCCCATTTCGTTTTCGGCCACCACCAGGCTGAGCTCCACCCCCTTTGGCAGCGCGACCCGGCGAAAGGGCCCCTCGACCTGGTAACTGTGGTCTTCCAGATCGAGGATCATTGCTACATCCCGTCCATGGCGTATCGCCTCTTCCCGGGCCAACCTCAGTCCAGCGGCAACCCTACGCGCCGATGACTTGAGTTCCACCCCGGGCAAGGCCGCGGAAATGAGGGGCGGTACCAGGGCAATCAGCAGGGTGGCCAAGGCGAGAACCACGAGTAGTTCAAGCAAGGTGAATCCCCGCCTGAAACTCCGATGGCGGAGATTACTCAACCCTGCCATGACTCTAGTTACCCGGGATTCGCGCCTAGACAGGGTTACTCCCAGCCAAGCACATCCTGGTTCTCTCCATCACCACCCTCACGGTTGTCAGCGCCCAGAGACCAAAGGTCAAAGCTGCCATTTTGTCCCGGAGAACGGTACTGGTAATCGAAGCCCCAGGGATCCTTAGGGACCTGACTTTTCTTCAGGTAAGGACCATTCCAATTCGCAACGCCAGCCGTGTTGTCAACCAAGGCCTGAAGCCCATCACTGGTCGTTGGATAGCGGCCCACTTCCAGGCGATAAATATCCAGGGCGGCCGATAGGTCCTCGATCTGGATCCGGGCCGTCTTGGTCTTGGAACTGCCGAGGGTCTTCATCACCTGCGGGCCCACTAACCCAACAAGTAGGCCAAGAATGGCCAGGACGACCAGGAGTTCGACAAGGGTAAAGCCTCGCCGCCGGAGGCTGGTCCGGTTGTTCTCTCCCTTGCGCTGGGCAGTCCCGGGCGTGATGGATGCGATTAGATTCATTGGGAAGCCTTACCAATTATAACCTTAGAAAAACGCCTGAAGTTTATTTTACCTCAGGCTAGACGTGTATCCCGGCGATACCGAACAAGTTACGCAATTTTTACATCACCAACTCATTGGCCCCCAGAATTGGGACGATGATAGAAATGATAATGCCGGCGACGACGACGCCCAGGCCAATGATCAGGGCTGGTTCGAGAAGG
>JAGVUH010000508.1 GCA_019136395.1 Gammaproteobacteria bacterium | reverse complement strand
GCCGTGTCCAGGACCAGGCCCCAGAGCTTGCCCGGGCGCTGGGGCAGGCGGAAACTCCGCCCCTCCGCGCCCATGTTGATCATGACGTGCAGGTCCGGCTCGTTCGGGTCGCGCCCGGTTAGGGTGAAGGCCAGGCAATGGCCCTGGGGGCCATTCCAGTCCGGCGGTCCCCCCTCCGGCCCCTGCCACTCGATGTCCGGCGGGCCGTCCTGGACCCGGGGACGGCCGCTGAGAAAGCGCCGCCGCCGCAGGCTGGGGTGGCGCTTGCGCAAGGCCACCAGCCCGGTGACGAAGCGGCGCATGTCGCCCTGGGTCTCGACCCGCTCCCAGTCGAACCAGCCCGTCGGGTTGTCCTGGCACCAGGCGTTGTTGTTGCCGCCCTGGGTGCGCAGCACCTCGTCTCCGGCCAGGATCATCGGCACCCCCTGGCTCAGGAACAGGATGGCCATGAAATTGCGCGCCTGGCGACGACGCAGGGCCAGGATGGCGGGGTCCCGGGTCTCCCCCTCGGCCCCGCCGTTCCAGCTCAGGTTCTCGTCGCTGCCGTCGCGGGAGTCCTCGCCGTTGCCCTGATTGTGCTTGCGGTCATAGCTGACCAGGTCCCAGAGGGTGAATCCGTCGTGGCAGGTGATGAAGTTGATACTGTTGATCGGCAGGCGCTGGTTGACCTGGTAGAGGTCACTGCTGCCGGCGATGCGGCTTGCCACCTCCCCCACCAACCCGCCCTCGCCGCGGACGAAGCGCCGCACACTGTCGCGGTAGCGGCCGTTCCATTCCATCCAGCGATAGCCGGGAAAGCTGCCGACCTGATAGAGCCCGGCGGCGTCCCAGGCCTCGGCGATGATCTCGGTGTGGGCCAGGACGTCCGACAACTCGATGGCCCACAGCACCGGCGGGTCGTGCAGGGGCCGGCCGTCCTCGCCCCGGGCCAGGGCGCTGGCCAGGTCGAAGCGGAAACCGTCCACGTGCATCTCCCGCACCCAGTACTCCAGGCAATCGACAATGAAGCGCGTCACCAGGGGGTGGTTGGCGTTGACCGTGTGGCCGCAGCCGGTGAAGTCCAGGTAGCGGCTCTTGTCGAGGCTGTCCAGCAGGTAGAAGCTCTCGTTGCCGAACCCCTTGAAATTGAGCACGGGGCCATCGGCGGCACCCTCCGCCGTGTGGTTGAAGACCACGTCGAGGATGACGCCGATGCCGGCCCGATGCAGGGCCTTGACCAGATCACGGAACTCACGGCGATGGGTGCCAGCCTCCGGGGTGACGCAATAGCCGGGGTGGGGGGAAAAGAAGCTGTGGGTGCTGTAGCCCCAGAAGTTGGTCAGGCCCAGGTCGTGGACGCCCTGGGGCACGTCCTGCTCGTCGAAGGCCATGACTGGCATCAGTTCCACGTGGGTGATGCCCAGGGACTGGAGATAGGGGATCTTCTCGCTCAGGCCCTGGAAGGTGCCCGGATGGCGCACGCCAGCGGCGGGGTGCCGGGTGAAACCGCCGACGTGGAGTTCGTAGATGACCATGTCCTCGGCGGGGAGGCGCAGGGGGGCGTCCCCCTCCCAGTCATAATCTTGATCGGCGACGATGACCGCGCGGGGCGAGTCATGGGGCAGGATGCCCACCCGCCGGCGCCGCCAGCGATCCCAGCCCGCCCGGTTGACCGCCCGGGCGCAGGGATCCAGCAGCTCCACCCGGGCATCGAAGCGCAACCCCCGGCCACGGGGGTCGTGGGGTCCCGCCATGCGCCAGGTGAAGTGGACGCCCGCCGGCAGCCCCTCCACCCGCGCATGCCAGGAGAAAAAGGTGTGATTGACCTCCGGGTCCAGGGCGACGATCTGAAAGGGCTCGGGGCTGTGGGCGTCGGCGTAGAGCAGCAGTTCCACCGCCGTGGCATGGCGGCTGAAGATGGAGAAATTGACGCCCGTCTCGTCGAAGCTCACCCCGGGCGGATAGCGGTGTCCGGGCGTGATGGGAAAGGGGGGGCCTGGGGACATGACGGGGGATCAGGGTGAAGCAGAAATGGTGTTAGACCAGGCCGGACAGGACCGGCGTAGCCCGCCAATTGGGTGGCGCTTCCAGTTTGCCGTCAGACCGTGGACATGGCCTCGCTACCTCGGCGTGCACCGCGGCGGTAGCTTCCCCCTCTCCCCAACCCCTCTCCCACGAGGGGCGAGGGGCAAGAGGGCTGATGCTTAGCCGGTGAAACGGCCCTCGCGGATGGCCTGGGCCTCCATGATCTCCAGTTCGCGGGCGCCGGAGATGACGATCTCCGGATCGGGCACGAAGTCCAGTTCCTTGTTCATGCGCTCATAGGGCACGGCGTTCAGGATCACCTTCATGGCGTTGATGCGCGCGCGGTACTTGTTGTTGGAGCGGATGATGGTCCAGGGCGCGTTGGAGGTATGGGTGCGCTTGATCATCTCGTACTTCTGGCGCGTGAACTCGTCCCAGCGGTCCTGGGCCTGGGCGTCGATCTCGGACAGCTTCCATTGGCGCAGGGGATCGGTCTTGCGGCGTTCGAAGCGACGGGACTGCTCGTCCTTGGTGACGCTGAAGTAGAGCTTGACCAGGATGGTGCCCTGGCGGACCAGGTCCTTCTCGAAGCCCACCACGCCATACATGAAGTTCTGGTACTCCTGCTCGGAGCAGAAGCCGAAGATCGGCTCGACCACGGCGCGGTTGTACCAGCTCCGGTCGAAGAGCACCACCTCGCCCCCGGTAGGGAACTGGGCGACGTAGCGCTGGAAGAACCATTGATGGCGCTGCTCCTCGGTCGGCTTGCCAAGGGCGACGATGCGGTAGCGCTTCTCGTTCATGTAGCGCGAGACGCGGCGGATGGTGCCACCCTTGCCGGCGGCGTCGCGGCCCTCGAAGACGATGATCATGCGCGTCTTGGTCTGTTCCAGATACTGCTGCATCCGGATGAGCTCGGCCTGATAGGGCTTGAGGCTCTTTTCCTGCCGGCGGCGGATCACGGCGCTGCGGTTTTCGCTCTTGCTCTGCGCGAGCTTGTGGCGCATGTCCCGGTAATCGTTCAGCAGTTCCGACAACTTGACCTGCTGACCGCGATATTCGACAAATTCAGGGTTCTTCAACTCATCCGGCATGACGATCACCTCGTGTGTCAATAGCGCACCGCGCGAAAGGGATTAGTTTAACATGACCGCTTCGTGACGTGCGGGCTCGGACGCCGCCCCGAGGCGCCCATTTCAGGCCGCCGCGGAACCTGGCACACTAGCCGGGTCCCGTGCCCCGCCGGGGTCGCGGCACCGCGACGTTCCGCACATTTTTGCCCGATCACAAGCTTGCAGCCCCTATTGAGAGAGCCTGGCCGCCCATGTCCGACACCGTCAAATACCTGCTCTCCGAGCAGGACCTCCCCAAGTTCTGGTATAACATCAACGCCGACCTGCCGGTCCCCCTGGACCCGGTGCTCCACCCCGGCACCCTCCAGCCCATCACCGCGGATGACCTGGCGCCGATCTTCCCCCGCGCCGTCATCGAACAGGAGATGAGCGCCGAGCGCGACATCGAGATCCCCGAACCGGTGCGCGACATCTTCCGCCAATGGCGCCCCACCCCCCTCTTCCGCGCCCGCCGGCTGGAAAAGGCCCTGAACACCCCGGCCAAGATCTATTACAAGTACGAGGGCGTCAGCCCCGCCGGCAGTCACAAGCCCAACACCGCCATCGCCCAGGCCTTCTACAACAAGATCGAGGGCGTCAAGCGCATCACCACCGAGACCGGCGCCGGCCAGTGGGGCTCGTCCCTGGCCCTGGCCGGCAACTTCTTCGGCCTGGAGATCATCGTCTTCATGGTCAAGGTGAGCTACTTCCAGAAGCCCTACCGCCGCGCCTTCATGGAGGCCTTCGGCGCCACCGTCACCGCCAGCCCCTCCGACACCACCGCCGCCGGTCGCGCCATCCTCGCCGAACACCCGGACAGCAACGGCAGCCTCGGCATCGCCATCAGCGAGGCGGTGGAGATGGCCGTCCAGCGCGAGGACACCAAGTACGCCCTGGGCAGCGTCCTCAACCATGTCCTGCTCCACCAGACCGTCACCGGCCTGGAGTCCATGAAGCAACTGGAGATGGCCGGCGACTGGCCGGACCTGGTCATCGGCTGCACCGGCGGCGGCAGTAACTTCGCCGGCCTAGCGTTCCCCTTCCTCGGCAAGCAGTTGCGCGAGGGTGGCGACATGAAGTTCATCGCCGTCGAGCCCTCCGCCTGCCCGACCCTGACCAAGGGCAAGTTCGCCTACGACTTTGGCGACACCGCCCACCTCACGCCCCTGGTAAAGATGTACACCCTGGGCTCCACCTTCGTCCCCCCGGGCTTCCATGCCGGCGGCCTGCGCTACCACGGCATGGCCCCCCAGATCAGCCACCTGACCAAGCATGGCTATATCGCCCCGCGGTCCTACACCCAGTTGGAGACCTTCGCCGCCGGCCTGCGCTTCGCCTCCTCGACATGCCGGCCTATCAGGACTTCATGGCCGGCAAGCTCCAGGAGTTGACCTACGACGAGTCGGAGATCGCCATGGCCCTCTCCGGCCTGCCCTCCTGCGGGGACTAAGGGCTACCAACGGCCCCTTGCCCCGGCGACAGGGGGCCTTGATCTCCCAGGCCACGCATCCTCAATCTTTTCTATACTACCTATCATGAATCTATTGTCGGTTCCTTGGCAGGCAGGGCCACAGTCGTCGGGAGTCTTAACGTCCCTCCTCAGAACCTTGCAACCGAGGCCATTCCTCGATACCTATCCCTTTTAAAGCAAGGTATTACCATGATTCTATGAGCATTTGGCTCCTCAAGCATATCTCATATTCCTCTCAGGGACATACCAGATTAGGAAGTCATTATCTGCTACTTATGTTCGTGAGGGCATTACGATGCGGCATACATCAACCCTAGTGCTTTTATTGGTTTATCTTTTTGCATCCGAGACCCTTGCTGTTCCGGCCAGCACAACCCCTCACATCAAGGTAGATCAATTTGGCTATCTTGAAAGCATGCGCAAAGTGGCCGTCATCGTCGACCCCCAGGTTGGATTCAATGCCGCTGAAGCATTCAGTCCAGGGATCGGTACAAGTGAATATCAGGTACGGCGTTGCGCGGATGACGTCGTGGTGTTTAGCGGTACCCTCCAGGCGTGGAAGACCGGTGCAACCCATGCGCAATCGGGCGACAGGGGCTGGTATTTCGACTTCACGGCCTTGACGACACCGGGGTCCTACTACATCTGGGACACGGTCAATCGTGTCGGTTCCGGGCGCTTCGAGATCGGTCCTCAGGTTTACGACTCAACGCTCAAGCAGGCCGTCCGTACCTTCTATTATCAGCGTCTCAACATGGAAAAAGTTCAGCCATACGCGGGAGCCAACTGGCAGGATGACGCCGCCTATGAGGGACCCGATCAGGACCGCAACGCCACCAGTCGTTGGGCTAAAGGCGATTCGAGAACGGCCCGCGACCTGCACGGCGGCTGGATGGATGCTGGGGACACTAATAAATGTGTGACCTTCGCTGAATCGGCGGTCATTCAACTCCTCGAAGCCTACCGGATGAATCCCGCGGTCTTTGGTGACAATTTCGGTATCCCCGAGTCAGGAAACGGGGTAAGTGACCTCCTCGACGAAGTCAAATGGGAACTCGATTTTCTCCAGCGGATGCAGGATGCCACCGCCACGGGTGGACTGTTCCTCAAGGTGGGTGCAGATAACTACGACGGACAAGCCTCACCACCCAGTTCCGACATCGCTGGCAGTGCCATGTTCGCCGCGGCGGGGCTTCTTTTCCGAGATATCGACGCTCTGGCGAATTATGGCAACGGCTTACTCAACCGTGCCCAGTCAGCCTGGAGTCGAGCAAAAACGACGACGGAAAATTTCACCAGTTTCGAAACAGATTGTGATGACGGTGACATCAAATCTGGCGACGCCGATGCGGATGCCGATGCACAGTTGTCCAGTGCCCTGATAGCGGCAATCTACCTGTACGAAGCTACCGGCAATACCGAATACCGTGTCTTTGTGGAAGAAAATTACATTTGGCTTCCACCCTATGGCATCTACTGGTGGGGTCCTTACTGGGCGACGACGCAGGTGGCGTTACTTCGTTTTGCCGACCTGCCAGGGGTCACCCCAAGCGTGGCCTCTAGCATTCTCAGTCAGAAGGCCGCACAGGACGATGTCATGTCCATCCAAGACTACGCTGCGGGAACAGACCTCTATCGCGCCTATCTACCTGATTCCCAATATCACTGGGGCCATAATCAAGTACGTGCAAATGCGGGTAATCTCAATATCGACTACATCACCTTTGGCATCAACCCGGAAAACTCCAACCTATACAGAGAAGTCGCGGAGGCTCATCTGCACTGGCTTCATGGGGTAAACCCCTTAGGGCTGGTCATGTTGTCGAATATGGGGTCTTTCGGCGCGGAGTCTTCCGCCAATGAGATATACCATGCCTGGTTCGATGACGGTACCGATTGGGACAATGCCGAATACTCCCCATTTGGCCCCGCGCCCGGCTACGTGACTGGCGGCCCGAACAAATACTACTCTGGCCCTCTCCCCGGTATTGCCGACCAACCTCCCCAGAAGGCTTACATGGACTGGAATGGTCCATGGGATGAGGTTCCCTGGGAAATTACCGAGCCCGCGATTTACACCCAGGCAGCCTATGTACAACTTCTGGCGCGGCTGATGAATACCTCACCCAATGGTGGGCCCGATACCCAACCCCCCTCACCTCCCAAGAGTCTGACTTCAAGTGGCATTACCTCCACAGGTGCCGTGGTGTCGTGGATAGCCGCGACGGACAACGTCGGAGTGATAGGCTACAACCTCTATGCTGGTGACCAAATATTAGTTTCCAACCTGGCTGGTACCAATGCAACCCTCACTAATCTTTTCTGCGGTACAACCTATTTGCTGACGCTGAAAGCCTTCGATGCCGCTAGGAATATTTCCCCGCCCTCCAATTCGATGACCTTCATGACTCTTGCATGTCCCAAGTCGAATACGATCGCCTATTCCGACAAATTAGAATCAGGTTGGACAAACTGGTCTTGGGACGCGACCATTAATTTTTCCAACTCCAGCCCGGTCAAGGTTGGCAAACGCTCACTGCGCGCTAACTTCGCCGCCTGGGGTGGTCTTTCACTTCGACACACCAGCGGGATACCTGTATCACCAACATCGACGTTGAGCTTCTGGGCTTATAGTCCGGTAGCCACCTCGTTGGATGTATCGGGGCTTTCACAGGATACAGGGGACTCCTCGCCGGTCACCATAACGCTTCGAGCGAAAACGTGGACGAGTATCGCTCTCACCAAAATGCAACTCGGTAATCCCAATTTGAT
>JAGVUH010000638.1 GCA_019136395.1 Gammaproteobacteria bacterium | reverse complement strand
TTGACTGTCCATGGCCACCTCCTGAATTGACTCATTCACCACGCTTGTAGGCCCCAACGATCTTATCCAGATCATTGGAAACCCCAGCCGAGTAGTCCTCGATGTTGTTCTTCACCAGGTATCCGAGCGTTTCCGCAACCGCCATGAACACATCCGTCTGTGGCTCCGGCAGAAACTGCTCTGGGTTGTCCTCTCGGGCGTGGCGCTTTTGCAGATACAGGATCGAGGTCTTGGCACCCGTACCGCTGAGCTTGAAGGTATCGGCGGGCAGCGAGATCACTGCCTTGACAATGGCCTTGCCACCGAAGAACTCGCCGGACTTCTCATCCTTCTTACCCATGATGTACTGGCGCACATAGCGGTCACCCGAGTTACAGAGCACGCCGTCAGGTAGCACAATCAGCAGGCGGCCGCCGGGTTTGAGCAGTTGCAGGCAGCGGTCGATGAACAAGACCGCCGGATCGATGGAGCCACCTTTCACCGGGTTCCAGTTGCCCTTGTTATCCGGCTTGCTGCCCATGGCCAATCCGCTGGTGGTGGGAAACAGCTCATATTTCGGCTTCTGGCCCGTGGAAACGTTGCGCAGGTCGGTGCGGAAACCAGCCCAGATGGGATTGCCGTCCTCGTCCAGTTCGAGGTCGCCTGTATCCACCCAGGTCATGCGCACATGATCATAATAGGCGTTGTAAGATTCCATCACTTGCTTGGCCGGACGGAAGCCACCCAAGACCTGCTCCATGTTGGCCTCGTATTGCTTCTTGGACTCGGAACCTTTCTTGTCCGATTTGAATTTTGGGGTGCCGAAAGGCGGATTGGTGCAGATCAGGCTGAAGCTGTTGGGTTTGAGGGCGCGCGTCGTGAGGGAGTTATCGGTGTAGAAGATCTTGGCCTTGTTGGCGCCCTGCAATGCCATATTGACCCGCGCAAGAGTGACCATGCGCGGCGCGGAGTCGGCGCCAACGAAGCCGTCCACCACCAGCTTGTCCTTCAGTTTTTGTTTTTCCGTATCGGACATACCGGCGAGATTGTCCACCACCGCATTTAGCCGACTGAGCGCAACGGAACCGAAGCCGTAAGTCCCACAGGCCGGGTCACAGAAACGGAATTGTCCGGCGACCAACTCTTCCATGGCCTTGGTATCTTGCTGGATGTCGTGGAAAGCAATTTCCAGCATCGCTTGCTTGACCGGATTGGGTGTCAGGTAAACCCCGAGCCCGCCCTTGCTCTCGAAGTTGGCGCGCAGAAAGACGTCGAAAACGCGCCCCAACAAATCGGCCTGGACGTCGGAGAGCTTGCCCTGATCCTTGACGCGTTTGCCTTCATTGGTGGTAACCGGTCCCAGGTTCTGGATCGCCTCCAGCAGCGTTTCGTAGTTCCTCGGCTGCATCAGTCGCAGATGGGTCTTGTCGTCGAAGATGACGTTCTTGGTGCCATCGTCGGTAATCACCACATAGTCCTCATGTGCCTTGAGCTGGTCGAAAGCGGCCTGAATCTGCTTGACCGCGAGTTCGCCGTGTTGGCGCACGTAGCGGTAGTCAAAGACCTCGTGGAAATTGAGCTGCTTGCTTTCGTACTCGAAGGTCAGGCCGTTGTCGTGGTGGCAGCGGAACGACTCCAGGAACAGGATCTTGGCGACCTCTTCGATGATGTCGTTCTTGTCCGATACCCGGTCCTTGACCGTCTGGTAGACCTGCTCGTGGAACGCGTCGAGCTGGTGCATCAACCGGGTGTAGATCTGCATTGACCACTTCAAGGTGGTGTACTTGTTGAGCCTCTCGTATTCGCGGATCAACTCGAGGCCCGGAACTTCGTCAACGGAGTGGGTGCCATCCGTGCCGTCCAGGCCGAACAGCGCATAGCAGCGACCGTTGGCGTCGTCTTTCAGGTGCGCAAAGACCGGCCAGTCGCCTTCCAGGGAGGCCAGCAACTCGTATGCCAGTTCGTCGAGCTTGGCCTCCTGCGAGTACTCCCAGTGTCTGGGGTCGAGCGCAATCAGCAGGATCCGCGGCGTTTCGTTACCCTGGACCTCGCCCCAGACCACCCCTGCGTGAACGAAATCGTGGGCCTTCTCCAAGGGCAATTCCGAACCGAAATCGGCATATTGCTGCCGGAGTGCCTGGTATCGTTCCGTTAGGGTTTGGTCACGCATTTGTGGTTTTCCTGTCACGGGTTTCTCCGTCTTGTCGCGTCTTGATCTGTGCTTAGGTTTTGGCGAGTCGAACCATCGGCCCGGTGATCGTCAATGCCGGATGGCCTGCGATAGCCGCCCGTATCATGGGGTCCGTCGCCACCGTTCCAGGTGGTAACTTCGAACGTAGCTGGGCGATCGGAAGCGGACGCCCCAGTTCCGCCACCACTTTGGCGATGGCGTCGCCAAGGTCCATCGGTGCATTTTCCTTAGCGCCGAGACGATAGCTAGGGTTGTCGGGCTCTTGTTCCTGAACCTGGATACCCGGCAGGTTTCGCAGCCACAGGCGCGTTTGGGCTGGAGTCCAGCCCAATCCCTGCCACAACAACGGATTCCCCAGCCTGATCTGTTCCAGCGACTGCGGAGCGCTTGCGAGTTCCTTCTCCAGCGCCCGAAGTTCATTCAAGACATCGATCACCACTCCCCTCCCTGCCCTGCTTCGAGACCGTCATTTTCAAACGCCGGATGGACGCTTCGATAGTAGTCAAACATTTTCTCCTTGGCCGTTTGCAGATTCGCCTGGGCCTTGCGTCGCGCGGCAAGGATCGCAACCAGACGCTCGTGCCAGTCCTCTGCCAGACTCGGGTCCAGGGTTGGCATTACCAACTGGCTTACAGACGATGGCGGAACAAAGCGTTGCATCGACCCGGTCGCCAGTCGTTGCCACTGGGCCTGCATCAACACCGACTCCATAAGCAGCGCGTAGGCCCCCTGGTGATGGTGAAAACACAAGGTAACCAGTTGCTCCGTCGGCAAGACGCACTCGCCAGTCCCGGCTGCGGCGAATGCGACCCGTGATTCCGCCGCAAAGGTCGAGACCAGTACATCGAAACGCTCTACCGGCCGATGCTGCACGCGCCAGGCGACCTCTTCGCGGTCCGCCAAGCGGGTTGCGATTCCAAGGTGATTATCCAGGTCACCAATCCTCAGCACCTTGCAGCCTGATTCATGCGCGACGGCAGGGTGACGTGGATTCACGCTTGCCAGCTTCGTCAGCGATACCGCTTCACCATCCTGTCGAAGACGGCGGGCCAGGAACCGCTGCTCCATCACCGAGATCAGCAGCACTTCGGCGAGATCTTCCGGCTCAAAGCGGCGCCAACGACGCGCATCCAATGCGAACAACATGAATTCTTGGTAGTCGGCAAACCGCTCGTTCACCCAGCTAGCGACCTCACCCCGTAAGCGACTGAGCCGGTCCTGCGACTGATCGAAGTCGATCAGATTCTGCGCATAACGCCGGGCAAACTCACCAAACCCCTCTGGAGGCGGCGCCACAGGCGTCGAGGCCAACTGCTTCAGCCCTACTCTCGGCAGATTCGTCATACCCACCAGCCGTTCGAGAAAGGCTCGATAGAGCGGCCGGTTCAGGCAGAAAGCCACCCAGAGCGCCAGCGCTGGTTCAAGACCGCGCACGATCGCCAAATTCGCATCGACGGGGTGCCGCCGGTGCAACTCGCTGACTAGCGCCGCGCCTACCCTGCCGACCTTGCGCACCAGGACGTCGTTGGGGCGAACACAAAACACCTCTGCGACAACCACAGGCACTTTCCAGTGCTCTGCCTCAGTCAACAACTGGGTGTCGCCGACATGGCGCATCCGAAATATCGGTACCGTCCCGACCCTTTCGTCATAGGCGACCGACGTTGGGTTGGAACTGACCCGCCAACCATCCAGGCATTCGGCCAAATCACCTAGTCGCGGCCAGTGCGCACCCAGCCGCTCCAGGTACATCGCAGGCGACAGATGGAATATCGGACGCCAGTCCGAGGTGGTAACCATCTGCACGGGATCGATCCAGCCCAGTTTCAAGAGACTCTCCAATCATTGCTTGAAACTTAGCGTAGCCTCGAATCACGCCAAGGTCAATTTTTATTTTTGCGAGTCTAGACGCGTTTATTTATTTTTAGGTGCTTGTCCGCGACCAGGAAGTGATCCAGGTGATCACGGCCTACCCCGAGGGCCGGATACGTCGGGAGTTTGCCGGTACCTGCCTGAACATCGGGGTGCTGGCGCTGAAGCCGGCCGAAGACCAAATTGACGCCCACGCCGTTCACAACGTGGTCGAGAAGCTCCTCGAATCGATGCGGACCCAGATCGACAGCCACCGCGAGCTGCTGGTGACCAATCTGGTCGTGGTACTGTTCTGGGTTGGTTTCAAGGAGGCTGCGACCACGGGCAGTGCCCAATTGCTGGACCGCGCCGCGCCGCTGACCACCGCGGAGGTGGCCGGGGCGGGGGTGGCATTCGGTGCCCTGGCGACGCTCTGGCCCTTTACCCTGGCCTATCTGCGCGGGCGGATCAGCGATGAACAACTGGGCGCGGCCTTTACCAAGGTCCTGGGGGACGCGGGGGTCGCCCTGGCGGCGCGGCTAGGAGTCTGTCCGACTTATCGGCCCTCACCCCAGGTACAATAGGGCCGGGTTTGGGCGGACGAGAGCGCACAGCATGGCAGTCAACTTTGTGGGGGTAGATCGGGACACGCCGGACATGTTCCCGCCGACCGTGCAGGAGTACCTGCCTGAAGACCATCTGGCGCGGTTCGTGGTCGAGATTGTTGATCAGCTCGACCTGAGTCACCTGGTTGGCGCCTATGCCGGCACCGGCTCGCGTCCCTACCACCCGGCGATGCTGGTGGCGCTGTTGTTTTACGGCTACGCCACGGGCGTGTTCTCCAGCCGCAAGCTGGCCCAGGCGACGCACGACTCGATGGCGTTTCGCTACCTCTGCGCTAACACCCACCCCGACCACCGCACCATCGCCGACTTCCGCAAACGCTTCCTCGACGAGCTGGCAGCCCTATTCACGCAAGTGCTGCTCATCGCGCAGGCGATGGGGTTGGTCAAACTCGGCACGGTCAGTCTGGACGGCACCAAGATTAAAGCCAACGCCAGTAAGCACAAGGCGCTGAGCTGGGAGCATGCTAACCGCCTGGAGGAACAGCTCAAGGGCGAGGTCGATGAACTGATGCGCCGCGCCGAGCAGGCCGACAACCAACCGCTGCCCGAGCAGCTCGACATCCCGCTGGAGCTGAAGCGGCGAGAGCAACGCCTGGCCGTCATCACCGCGGCCAAAGACGAGATCGAGGCCCGTGCGCTAGCGCGCTTCGCGGCCGAGCAAGCCGAGTACGAGCGCAAGCTCGCGGCGCGCCACGCGCGTGCCGAGCGCACCGGCAAACAGCCCGGCGGCAAGCCGCCCAAGGCACCCGAGCCCGACCCCGGGCCCAAGGATCAGGTCAGCCTCACCGATGCCGAGTCGCGCATCATGCCCACGGCCGGCGGCCACTTTGAGCAGGCCTACAATGCCCAGGCCGGCGTTGATACCGAGACCCATCTGATCGTCGCGCAGCATGTCACCGATCACACCAACGACAAGCAGGAGGTCGCCCCGGCCCTGGAGCGCCTCGCGGCCCTCCCCGAGGTCCTCGGTACGGTCGAAGCCCTGCTCGCCGATACCGGCTATCACAGCGAAGCGAACCTCAATCACTGCGAGGCCGCCGGCATCGACCCCTACATCCCCGCAGGGCGCCAGCGACACAACCCGCCCTTGGCCGAGCGGCTCGCCGACGACCCGCCCGCCCCCGAGGGTCAGATGACGCCGGCCGAGGCCAATGCACATCGGCTGCGCACCCGCGCCGGCAAAGCCCGCTACGCCAAGCGCAAGGCCACCGTCGAGACCGTCTTCGGCATCATTAAGCACGCGCAGGGCTTCCGCCAATTCCTGCTGCGCGGCCTCACGGCGGTGCAGGGCGAATGGGCGCTGGTGTGTCTGGGATGGAATCTGAAGCGCCTTTTTGCGCTTAAAGGATAGAAAAAGCGGCAATATCACGCCGTTTTCAAGAAAAATGGCCCATGTTCGCGATGGCGAGTCCCATCGAGCATGTCTTTTTTGCCACATGCGGCCGCCGGCGCCGGATTCGAACCTTAAGTCGGACAGACTCCTAGGGCCGGTATTTGCTTGGTATCTGCTGGCCCGCGGGGTGATGGGGCTGACGCAGGCGGCGACGGAAGGGGCGCAAGGGGCGATGGCGGCGGAGGCCAGCGCGGAGGCGGCAGGTCCGGCGCAGGCGGGATCGTGGCGTAAGCTGGTCTGGTGGGGGCGGTCGCGAGCATCAGGCTAAGGGACACCTTCCACGGGGCGGGATGAGGCCGGTGAAGCGCTGGCCCCGCCCAAAATGGGCAAATTGCGAAACGAACCCATTTTTTTGGAGCCGCCAAAATGACCATTTTGCGAAACGAACCCATTTAGCCAGGGCCGCCATGAGGGGTCCCAGCCTACAAGGGCTTCCAGGAAGCCCAATAATTTCAATAATTTCAGACTAGGGACTCCCATGAACCTCCTTGATCCCAAGAACGATTTCGTCTTCAAAAACCTTTCGCCGAGGCCCCCGGGCCCTCGCCTGGGTCGCCTTTCTCGAACCCTGGCAGGAGGAGCGCCGCATGCAGCAGAGTGACTATCCCCCGGAGCAGCCGTTACCCGCCCCCACGGATCGCCGCCCGGCGAACCTTGCCGCTGATGGTCTTGGGCAACTTGTCCACGAAGTCGATGACGCGCGGGACCTTGTAGGCCGCGGTCGCCTGCTTCACCTGGTGGCGCAGTTCGCTTTTCAGCTCCTCGCTGGGGGCAACGCCGGGGGCGAGGACGATGCTGGCCTTGACGGCGGCGCCGCGCACTGGGTCCGGGACCCCCGTCACGGCGCATTCCGCGACCGCCGGGTGCTCCAGCAGTAGGCTCTCCACCTCATAGGGGCCAACCTTGTAACCCGCGGTCTTGATGATGTCATCGCCCCGACCGGCGAACCAGAAATAGCCGTCCGCGTCCCGTCGGGCGATGTCGCCGGTGTGATAAAGATCGTCATGCCAGACCTCCCGCGTGCGCCGGGGGTCGTGGTGATAGCCCAGGAACATCCCCGGGGGGCCGGCGCCGGGGGTGGCATGGATGCAGATCTCCCCCTCCTCGCCCTCCGGGCACTCCTCGCCATCCAACCGGAGCAGCCGGAGATCGAACAGGGGCGCGGGCCGACCGACGCTGCCCGGCTTGGGCTCCAGCCAGGGCCAGGTGGCGATGGTGATGACCAGTTCCGTCTGGCCATAACCCTCCCTGAGTCGCAGGCCGGTAAGCTGAAAAAACCGCTCGTAGGTGGCGGGGTGCAGGGGCTCGCCCGCGGTGACGGCATGGCGTAGCCGGCTCAGGTCGAAGCGCGACAGGTCCTTTTTGACCAGCAGCCGATAGACGGTCGGTGGGGCGCAGAAGGTGGTCACCCCCTGGTCGGCCAGGTGGCGCAGCATGCGCTCGACGTCGAACTGGTCGTAATCGTACACCAGCACGGCGCTGCCCCAGATCCACTGCCCGTAGATCTTGCCCCAGAGGCACTTGGCCCAGCCCGTGTCGGCGACGGTGTAATGCAGGCCCTCATCCTGGACGCACTGCCAATAGCCCGCGGTCAGGATATGCCCCAGGGGGTAGGCCTGGCTGAGGGCGACCATCTTGGGCAGACCGGTGGTCCCGGAAGAAAAATAGAGCAAGGCCAGGTCCGTGGCGCGGACGGCCGCCTCCCCCGTCGGACGGGGAAAGACCGGCTCCGCCGCGGCGAGGAGCCGGTCGAAGGCGTGCCAACCGTTCACCTCTCCCCCGACGCTGACCTTGAGGGCAAAGTGATGGCTGACTTCCGCCTGGGCCTGGTCCAGTTCCGGGATGAGGTGACCCTCGTCCCGACAGATCACCATCTTCACCGCCGCGCTCTCGACCCGGTAGACCAGATCCCGGCAGGAGAGAAGATGGGAGGCGGGGACGGCGACCGCGCCCAGGCGATGCAAGGCCAGGAGGATGGTCCAGAAGTGATAATGGCCCTTGAGGATGAGCAGCACCTTGTCGCCCT
Organism: Gammaproteobacteria bacterium; assembly: GCA_019136395.1. The sequence continues at coordinate 1,052 of JAGVUH010000638.1, read as the reverse complement.
TGCGAATGCCGAGGGCCGCCAGGGCCCGCGCCGCCCGCTGGCTGAGGTCCGAGAGGTCGGCGAAGGTCAGGCTGAGGTGGTGGCCATGATCATCGCACCACACCAGGGCGCGTTTGCCCGGTGCCTCCCGGGCATAGACATCGACCACGTCATAGGCAAAATTGAAGTCATCGGGCGCGACCAGGCGGAAATGATCCCGAAACTCCTCATGGGACTGAAATTCGGTGCGAGGGAGAAAACGACCCGCCAGATTCATCCGCCATCCTGCCTCATCGCTGATTGATTGCCAATTGACTGCCGATTGGTTACCGATTGATCGCTGCTTGAAACCCTTTGCCGCCAGACAATATGCAGGGTAACCCATGAACGCGCAACCGCCACCACTCCAGGGCATCAAGGTCCTGGATTTGAGCATGCTCCTGCCCGGTCCCCTGTGCAGCCTCTATCTGGCCGATCTGGGTGCCGAGGTCATCAAACTGGAACATCCCCGCTTTCAGGACGGATCACGAACCCTGATCCAAAACGCCGCTGGCCTGCCGATCCTTTACCTGCTGCTGAATGCCAACAAGAAGTCCATCACCCTGAACGTGAAAAAAGCGGCGGCACGGGAACTGCTGTTCCGGTTGCTGGCCGACACGGATATCCTCATGGAGGGCTTCCGCCCCGATGCCATGGCGACCATGGGCCTGGGTTACGAAGAACTGCGCGAGCGCTTTCCGCGCCTGATCTATTGCGGCCTCTACGGCTATGGCAGGGGGGCGCCAAACGGCCCCCACGCCGGGCACGACGCCAACTTCCTGGCCCTGGCGGGTGTCCTGGGGTTGACCGGCGCCGGTGCTGAAGCCGAAGCAGAAGCAGAAGCCGGACCTGGGGCCGGTGCGGGTGTCGGAATCGGAAACGGGACGGTAGCCGGAGTTGGGGTTAGACCCGGAACCAAATCCGGGCCGCTGACCGGCGCCGCGGCGCCCGCCCTGCCTGGCTTCCAGCTCGCCGATGTCGGAGGCGGCTCCCTGGTGGCCCTCTCCGCCATCCTCGCCGCCCTCCTCCAGCGG
>JAGVUH010000681.1 GCA_019136395.1 Gammaproteobacteria bacterium | reverse complement strand
CCAGTCGGTGAGGTGGGTCGCCGGGGCGCGGGCGGTGCCCGGGGCGCCGATGAGCTCGTCGTAGCCGCCCTGGGGATCGTACAGATTCCAATTGATGGTCATGGTGGGGCACCCATAGGCTCAGGAGGAAGATCCCTGGAGGAGGTTTCCTATTGCTGAGGTTTTTAAGCAATAGGAATGCCAACCACGGCGCGACTCTTCCGGAGCGGGTGGCGTCTGACGTGGGACGCCGTGAATACATCCCTGTAGGCTTGACAACCGCATCCTTGCGGTTGACACCCCCGCCAGACGCCACCCGCTCCTCCCTCAAGCTCCTCGTGGGTCGGCTGACAAAGGGAGGCTGCGACTGGTGAGGGGATAAGGTTTCGATTTCAGCTCAATCAGGTGTGTCGCGAGGAGGGAATTCTCTCCTCACCTGTCCATGCCCCATAGGTGGGCATGATGCGGCGGTTCCTGCCTGATTCTGGCGCATGGCCGCACCGCCGGCGTCTTCTTCCCCGCGGCGGGGTCTTGCATTTCGGGCCCTTTCCGCTACCCACGGGGGGCGATACCGAATGGAGGGACGAAGTCTGGGGAAGGATCTGCACTCGTTCCCCCTGTTGATGGGCTGGCGAATCTGGCTGAAGGGGTGACTTTGGGTTTGGTACTGGCCCGGACCTTGCTTAGCGGTAGTGTCACCTGCTGGCCCAGCCGTCCGGGAGAACCCCTTGTCCATCCACGTCGCCCTCAACCATGTCACCCGGTATCGCTACGACCGCCTGGTGTCCCTCTCGCCCCAGGTGGTGCGCCTGCGCCCGGCGCCGCACTGCCGCACCCCCATCCTGAGTTATTCCCTGCGGGTCGCGCCGGCGGACCATTTCATCAACTGGCAGCAGGACCCCTTTGCCAACTATCTGGCGCGCCTGGTCTTCCCGGAGCGCACCCGGGAGTTCCAGGTCAGCGTCGACCTGGTCGCCGAGATGGCGGTCTACAACCCCTTTGATTTCTTCCTGGAACCAGAGGCGGAGCACTACCCCTTTCGCTATGCCCCGGAGCTGGAACGAGACCTGCTGCCTTACCTCGCCAAAGGCGCGCTGACGCCCCGCTTCCAGGCCTTCCTCGCCAGCATCCCCCGGGAGCGGATGCGGACCATTGATTTCCTGGTGGATCTCAACCAACGGCTGCAACGGGACATCCTCTATCTGATCCGCCTGGAACCCGGGGTGCAGACCCCCGAGGAGACCCTGGCCCTGGGCTCCGGGTCCTGCCGCGACAGCGGCTGGCTGCTGGTCCAGACCCTGCGTCACCTGGGCCTGGCGGCGCGCTTCGTCTCCGGCTACCTCATCCAGCTCAAGCCCGACGTCAAGTCCCTGGATGGGCCCTCCGGCGCCGAGGCCGACTTCACCGACCTGCACGCCTGGTGCGAGGTCTATCTGCCCGGGGCCGGCTGGATCGGCCTGGACCCCACCTCCGGTCTGCTGGCCGGGGAGGGGCACATCCCGGTGGCCTGCACCCCGGAGCCGGCCACGGCCGCCCCCATCTCGGGGGCGGTGGATGACTGCGAGGTCCAGTTTGACCATAAGATGGGGGTGACCCGTATCCACGAATCGCCGCGGGTGACCAAGCCCTACACCGAGGACCAGTGGGCGGCTATCGCCACTCTGGGCCGGGCGGTGGATGCCCAACTGATGGCGGGGGACGTGCGCCTGACCATGGGCGGTGAGCCTACCTTCGTCGCGGTGGATGACCGCGATAGCGCCGAGTGGAATACGGAGGCCCTGGGTCCCACCAAACGCAGCCTGGCCACCGATCTGATCCATCGGCTGCGGGGCCGCTATGGCCAGGGCGGTTTCCTCCACTTCGGCCAGGGCAAGTGGTACCCCGGCGAACAACTGCCGCGTTGGGCCCTGTCCCTGTGCTGGCGGGCCGATGGCCAGCCCTGCTGGCAGGATCCCGGCCTCTTCGCCGACGAGCGCCAGGGCCAGCAGCGCTACGGCGATGCCGATGCCCTGGCCTTCCTCCAGGCCCTCTGCCGGCGCCTGAACCTGGACCCGGGCCATGTCATGCCCGGCTATGAGGACACCTTCTATTACCTGTGGCGCGAGCGCCGGCTGCCGGTGAACGTGGACCCCTTTGATTCCCGCCTCGACGACGAAATGGAACGGGCGCGCCTGCGGCGGGTCTTCGCCCAGGGCCTGGACCAGCCGGTCGGCTATGTTCTGCCTCTGCGCCGCGAATGGATCGCTGGCGAGGAGGGACCGTGCTGGATCACCGGCCCCTGGTTCCCGCGCGACGACCGACTTTATCTGATCCCCGGCGACTCGCCCATGGGCTACCGTCTGCCCCTGGACTCGCTGCCCTGGGCGGATCAGGGCGATCAGCCCTTCACGCCGGCCCCGGATCCCTTCGCCCCCGCCGCGCCTCTGCCGAGCGCCGCCGAACTGCGCCTCCAGACCGGCTACGACGCCCACCAGCAAGGGTATGGCTTCGCCGAGGGTGGGGCCGTGGCCCTGCAGGGCCAGGCCTGGCCCGATTTTCTGGACGCCGGTGAGGCCGGCTGGGGCAGTGGCGTAGGAACTGATGATGCGGAAGATCCCGGGGCTTGGCGGGGGAAGGCTGGGGGGACTGCGGCTAAGGTCGGTACTGGGAGTACTGGTAGTACCGGTGGGATTGGAGAGATGAGCCCAGCTGGCGGCAATGAGCGTACTCCGTCCCATCAGCCCGGCAGGCCCCATCCGGTGGCCGCGGGTACCCGGCCGGAACGCCATCAGTCCGCCGGCTGGCTCACTCGCACCGCCCTGTGCGTGGAGGTCCGGGATCCCCGGCGCGCCAACGGCCCCCGGGCCGAGGCCGAACAGGTGGGGCAGAGTGGTGTCCTCTACGTCTTCATGCCGCCGCTCCAGCATCTGGAGGACTATCTGGAGCTGCTGACCGCCATCGAGGCGACGGGCGCCGCCCTAGGCGTGAAGCTGATCCTGGAGGGCTATCCACCCCCCCGTGACCCGCGGCTGCGGGTCTTGCAGGTCACCCCCGATCCGGGCGTCATCGAGGTCAACATCCACCCCGCCCACGACTGGGACGAGCTCCAGGACCATACCGAATTCCTCTACGAGGCCGCCCACCAGGCGCGTTTGTCGACGGAGAAGTTCATGCTCGATGGCCGTCACACCGGGACCGGCGGCGGCAACCACTTCGTCCTGGGCGGCCCCACCCCCGCCGATAGCCCCTTCCTGCGCCGCCCGGACCTGCTCGCCAGTCTGCTGGCCTATTGGCATAACCACCCCGCCCTGAGTTATCTCTTCAGCGGCCTCTTCATCGGCCCCACCAGCCAGGCGCCCCGCCTCGATGAGGCGCGCCAGGACCAGGTCTACGAGATCGAGATCGCCCTGGCCGAGCTGGAGCGCCAGATGGATGGCAGCCCCGGGGTCGGGTTAGGGGCTGGGTCCGGTCCCAATGTTGACGGGGGTTCTCGGCCAGATTCGCGGAAGGGTGCTGCGCGGGGCTTGCTGGACGGTGGCTTCGGCGCTGGCCCGCAACAGGTTGGTGGCGCCGTGCCCCCCTGGCTGGTGGACCGCTGCCTGCGCAACCTGCTCATCGACGCCAGCGGCAATACCCACCGCAGTGAGTTCTGCATCGACAAGCTCTATTCCCCCACCCGCCTGACGCGCTGGGGCACCGGCCTGCACGACCGCTTTTTGCTGCCCACCTTCGTCCAGTACGACTTCGAGGATGTGATCGCCGCGCTCAACCAGGCCGGCTTCGCCTTCGATCCGGCCTGGTTCGCCCCCCATTTCGAGTTCCGCTTCCCCCTCATCGGCGAGGTGGCGACCCGCGGCATCGGGCTCACCTTGCGCGCCGCCCTGGAGCCCTGGCACGTCATGGGGGAGGAGGGGGCCGCCGGCACCACGGTGCGCTTCGTCGACTCCTCCCTGGAGCGCCTGGAACTCAAGGTCCAGGGCCTGGACGACAGCCGCTATGTCATCGCCGTCAATGGCGTCGCCGCCCCCTTGCAGCCCAGCGGCCGCGCCGGCGAGTTTGTCTGCGGCGTGCGCTACCGCGCCTGGCAGCCGCCCTCGGCCCTCCACCCGACCATCGGCGTCCACGCCCCCCTGACGGTGGATATCGTCGACCGGGAACTGGGCCGCTCCCTGGGCGGTTGCCGCTATCACGTCGCCCACCCGGGCGGTCGCCACTACGAGACCTTCCCGGTCAACGCCTACGAGGCCGAGAGCCGCCGGCTGGCGCGTTTCTTCCGCTTCGGCCATAGCCCGGGGCGGCAGGAGGTGGCGCCGGCCCGGCCCAGCCGCGACTTCCCCTTCACCCTGGACCTGCGCCGCGCGGGCTGAGCCATCGTGGAACCGCGCCCAAGCAGTCCCGTCGCGCATGGGCCCCTGTCTGACCCCGACGGGCCAGCGTCTAACATTGTGGGGCTGACATCCGACCACCAGGGACCAGCGGCCGGACCCCAGGAGACAAGCTCATGTCCCGAGGGGGCTGCGTCCCTGTCAGAGGGGGCGGTGTTCACTCCCCGGGGGCCGGAGTCTAAGCCCAAGGGACTGGTCGATAACCCTTTCGTCGGGATAACCGCCCCACCTTCTCCCGATGCCTGGGACGAGCTGCGCGCGAACGACGGATCGCTCCGACCCTCTTGGGCGCGCTTCGCCGCCCTCCTGCCCACTTTGCCGCCAGGGCAGGACCTGGCCGCCGAGCTGGACCGCCGCCGGCACCAGGTGGACGAGCGGATCCTGCGCGATGGCGTCACCCACAACGTCTTCGGCCCCGCGGGTGTCGCGACGCGCCCCTGGTCGGTGGAGCTGCTGCCCTTCCTGATCGCCCCCGAGGACTGGGCCCGCATCGAGGCGGGCCTGACGCAACGGGCCCGCCTCCTCCAGGCGATCCTGGCGGACCTCTATGGCCCCCGCCGACTGCTGGCGGAGGGTCTGCTGCCGCCGGCCCTCGTCTTTCGCCATCCCGGCTATGTCCGCCCCCTGCATGGGGTACGCCCGGCCGGGGGCCACCATCTGCTCGTCATCGCCTTCGATATCGCCCGGGGGCCGGAGGGCGGCTGGTGGCTGGTGGCCCAGCGCACCCAGGTACCCTCGGGGCTGGGCTATGTCCTGCACAACCGGCTGCTGGTCATGGCCCAGTTCCCCGGGGCCTTCCGCGACTTGCGGGTACAGCACATCGCCAGCGGCTACCGGCGGTTGCTGGATGCCATCGAGGGGCCGGCGCGGGAGCTGGCCGGCGGCCAGCCGCCGCGGCTGGCCCTGCTGACGGCCGGCCCTTACAGCGAGACCTGGTACGAGCAGGCCTATCTGGCCCGCTATCTGGGCCTCACCCTGGTCGAGGGGGGCGATCTGCAGGTGCGGGACGAACGGCTGTGGCTGAAGACGGTGGAGGGGCTGGAACCCGTCCATGGCCTGCTGCGCCGGGTCGATGATGACTGGTGCGATCCCCTGGAGTTGCGCCCCGATTCGGCGTTGGGCGTGCCCGGCCTGGTGCAGGTCGTCCGCGCTGGCCAGGTGGTGATGGCCAATGCCCTGGGCAGCGCCGTCCTGGAGTCGCCGGCGATCCTGGGCTTCCTGCCCGCTATTGCCCGCCGGCTGCTCGATCAGGAGTTGCTTCTGCCCGCCCTGCCCACCTGGTGGTGCGGCGAGCCGGCGGCCTGGGACGCCGTCAAGGACCAGTTGGACGACAAGCGGGCGCGGGGCACCTTTCCCCAGGGGGGGCGGACCTCGCCGGTGTTCGCCGCGGACCCGGCGCGCATCGGGTTGGACCCGGATGCCTGGACCATCCAGAGCCGGTTGCGCCTCTCCCGCACGCCCCTCTGGCAGGGCCGGGGCTTAAGGCTCCGCCCCGCCCTGGTGCGGGTCTATGCCATTGCCGATGGCCAGGGCGGCTGGCAGCTCCTGCCGGGCGGCATGACCCGGGTGGCCCGCCGCGAGGAAGCCAGCGTCTCCATGCAGCGCGGCGGTACCAGCCTGGACACCTGGGTGCTGACGGCGGGGCCGGTGGATGCCTTTTCCCTGCTTCCGGGAAAGCTGTCCGTGGACGAGGTGCGCGGTCGCCGTCGCCCCCTCAGCAGCCGCACCGGGGAGAACCTCTTCTGGCTGGGGCGCTATACCGAGAGGACCGAACAACAGGTGAGCCTGGCGCGGGCCAGCCTGCTGTTCATCGCCGACGACGGTGCCGCCAGCGGGCCCCTGCTGGAGGCCCTGTCCACCCTGGGCGTCAGGGCCGGTCTGGTCGGGGCCGGCGTTGGGGCCGGAGTCGGAGTCGGAGATCGCGCTGCTGCCGGAGACGGGTCCGTTGCCGGAGGCGGAGTTCGTGCCGCTGCCGGAGATGGGGCCGGAGACGGGGCCCTTGCCGGGGCCGGGGCAGGAGTCCGAGTTGCGGGTGGGGAGGCGGGTCCGGGGGTCTCGCCCCGGGATTACGAACGGGCCCTGCTGCGGGGCCTGGCGGCCAGCGGGGCGGAGGTGGGGCTGATCCCGGGCATCCCCTTCAACCTTCAGGCCCTGGAACGGGTCTCCCTGGCCCTGCGCGACCGGCTGTCCACCGAACACTGGTCGCTGATGCAGCGCATGCGGGTCATCTTCTCCCGCAGCCTGAGCCCGGCGGAGGAGGGCCTGCCCGTGATGGCCAAGGTCCTGCCGGCCCTGGACCGGCTGGCGGTGCAACTGGCGGCGGCCACCGGGGCCCAGTCGGACCGCATGACCCGCGACCTGGGCTGGCGGCTCCTGATCCTGGGCCGCCTCCTGGAACGTCTGGTCGGTCTGACCCAGAGCCTGGAGGTCTTTCTCGCCACCGGCGCCCTGGCCAGCACCGCCGGCGTCTCCCATCTGCTGGAGCTGTTCGACAGCACCATCACCTTCCGCGCCCGTTACCAGGGGCACGAGGACCTGCTGGCCCTGGCGGACCTGCTGGTGCTCGACGATACCAATCCCCGCGCCTTTGCCGGGGTGCTGCGGCGCCTGCGCACCGAGCTGTCCAAGCTGCCCGGTGCCGGGGGCGTAACTGGCAGCACCACCGCCAGTGCTACAGTCACCGCAACCGCCACCCCCAGAGCTTTCAACAGCAAAGGCGAAGCGGGGCCGGCATCCCTGGTCGCCCGCCTGCCCGCCGCGGGCGTGGGGATCAGCCTGGAGGATCTGCGCGAGGTGGATGACGCGACCCTCGCCGTCATCCTCGGGGATCTGGCGCGGGACCTGCGTCAGCGGGCCCTGTCCCTGGCCGAGGAGATTGGCCATCGCTATTTCGCCCTGGCCGAAGGGCCCAGCCAGGTCCAGCACATATGAGTCACCACCCGGATGCGGATGAGGGGCTGGCCCATGGACAGGCTGGGCTGGTCGGAGATCAGGCTCCGGCCTTGGCGCTGGGCCCGTCACCTGCCGTCCTGGGGGCATCGGTCCCGAGCGGAGAGGATGTCCGGACAGCCACAATGGATACGCCCCAAGCTCCCGTTGTCCTGGAGATCCTGCACGAGACCCTGTATGACTACGAACTGGCGGTCTCCCTGGCCCATCACCTGGCCTATCTCCAGCCGTTGAGCGACGCCCATCAGCGATTGCTGGCCCATGAACTCCAGGTCGACCCGCCCCCCGCCCGCCGGCGCGAGGCTCGGGATGTCTTCGGCAACCCCTGCTGCTATCTCACCCTGCTCAAGCCCCATCGGCGGCTAATCGTCAACGCCCGCAGCCAGGTGTGGGTGGCGCCGCGCTTCACCGGGCTGGAGCCGGCGGCCGCGCCGCCCTGGGAAACGGTGCGGGACCGGTTGCGCTACGTGGCGGGGGCCCCCTTCGACCCGGCGGTCGAATTCGTCCAGCCCTCGCCCTATCTGTCCCGCCTGGCCGACCTGGGCGACTATGCCGCCCCCTCCTTCCCCCCCGGCCGGCCCCTGGCGGCGGGGGCGATCGACCTGATGCGGCGCATCCATGGCGACTTCCGCTACGAGGCCCGCAGTACCGAGGTTGACACCCCCGTGGCGCGGGCCTTCGCCCAGCGGCGGGGCGTCTGTCAGGATCTGGCCCACGTCATGGCCGGCGCCCTGCGCCTGCTCGGTCTGCCCGCCCGCTATGTCAGCGGCTATCTGCGGACCTGCCCGGCGACGGGCGTCGCCCTAGTGGGGGCCGACGCCTCCCATGCCTGGGTCCAGGTCTACACCCCAGGCACCCCGGGGGTGCCGGCGGACGGCTGGCTGGATCTCGATCCGACGAATGACCTGATCCCCGGCGTCGAACACGTCCGGGTCGCCGTCGGGCGTGACTACGGCGATGTGGCCCCCCTGCGCGGCGTCATCCGCGGCGGCGGCCGGCACCGTCTGACCGTGGGGGTGACAACCCGACTGGCTTAACGA
>JAGVUH010000185.1 GCA_019136395.1 Gammaproteobacteria bacterium | reverse complement strand
GAGGGGCTCGCGGTGAGCGACGTCCTTGAGGGCGACTACGCTGAGGCCGTGGCGCGGTTTCATCTGCATCCGGCCGTGCGGATCGAGATGGACCAGATCGCGCCTGGTGATGCTCCCGACACCCTCCCCAACCCGGTTGCCACCCCCCCCCGCGGATGCCAACCCCGCGCAAGGCGCCACGGGAACATGGTTTCTGCCGGACGGGCAAGCGGTGGCCTGGCGCGTGACGGGCGGCCAGGCGCGGATTGTCGGCAACCACTGGCATCCCCAATTTGGCGTGAGCACGTCGTCACTTTGTCTGGAGGTCAGCATCGCCGGCCATGAATGCCGGTTTGAACTGTAGTGGGCGGCGCGCGCATGAGCCAAGCCGCGACCCGCTCCTCCGGCTCGCCTGATCACCGCCCTGCTCATGCCCCTGCCCCTGGGTCTGCTGCTGGCGGGCGCGGGGCTGGTTCTGCTGGCGGCTAGCCGTTGGCGGCGCACCGCATGGCTGCTGGCCGTGTCGCGGCTCAAGGCCCTGGGCTGGGTGGCGAGCATTGGGCTGGAAGAGGGGCTTAAGGACGCCTATGCCTGGTCTCAGGAGCATCTGAGCACTCCTTGATTTCCGGCAGTAAGGTCAGTCTGGCGATCCCGCATCAGGCCCACCTGACGCTGTTCGTACCCGGCGTCCCGAGCCCGGTGATGGCGGCCTTGGCACAGGCGATCGAGGCGGTGTATGCGGAGCTGGATCGGTCGCTGCTGATCCGCGTGGTGTCCGCCGGGACTGGGTGATTGGCTGACTCCCAGACGGGCTGAAAAAGGGCATTTTGCGAAACAAAGCCATTTTCCCGCCCGGTCCCATGGACCGATTCTTTTATTTATACAGGATGATAACGCCATTCAGGGCGCAATGAAGGCTGACACGGTATCTATCTTCCTCTGGGTGGTGCCGGGCCCATGGGGGTGGGGCTGGTCGGCATTATGACCCGGAGGCGATGAGCGCTACCGCCAAGAGCCGCGCGGTGTCGGCCGCCAGATTCCGTGGCCTGGCGCGAGGCCTCCTGGGCGGATTTACGGGTCAACCTGCTGGCCGTGGCCCTGGGCCTGGTGCTGGTCGGCCTGGGGGTGATCCTGGGGCGCTGGGCGCGGGGGCGGTTGACGGCGCTCGTGATGGTGGCGCGGCAGGGAATGGCGACGGGCGGGAAGAGGGCGCTGGGGCAGGTGGCGGCGAGTTTGCGTAAGGCCACCTCGGTGCGCAAGGGGCCCGCCCGCCGGCGGGCGGCCGGGGGGTCGCCGCGCGACGCCGGGGTGAATCACGTTGACGCGGGGGTCGCGCGCAGTCTCCCGCGGCCACGGGTGAAGCCGATCATCGCCGAGTTCGAGCGTTCGTTTGGCTGGCGGGGCGTGCGGGCGCGGATCAGCCGGGCGCCCGTGGCGCCAGTCCGGGTGACGTTGTGGGTCCCCGGAGTCCCCAGCCCGGCGATGGCGCTGCTGGCGCGGGCGATCGAGGCGGAGTGGGCGGCGGCGGGGCAGTCGCTGCACATCCGGCTGATGGCGGCGGCGGAGGGGTGAGCGCGTCTTCCAGCCGGTTGGTCGGGCGACCTGGCTGTTGGCGGGCTTCGGGCTGGCTGGCGCCGGCCGCCGTGCCCGGCGCCTGTCGCTGAGCGAACGAGAGCGAGAAGGCCTTTTTGTCTGAAGCCACCAAACCCCACTGGTACCTGGTGCAAGCGCGCCCGCAGCAGGTGGCGTTGGCGGTGGAGCATCTGGAGCGGCAGGGCTATTGCGTTTTTGATCCGCGGCTGCACGTCGAGCAGTTGCCGCGCGTCGTTAAACAGGTGTTCATGGGGGCTACTCCCGGTAGGGGAGTACCTCTGGTTAGGGTTAACACCGTTATGAGTTGGATCAAGAGGGACCAAGCATGTTCGTTTCTATATCGATGACTGCCGCCGGGGCCGCCAGTGCCTGGGTATTGGGTTTGCTGCTGCCCCGGGCAAACCACCTGGGCCTGATGGATCATCCGGGGGAGCGGCGGCGAATCCACCGGGAGGCGGTACCGCGCATCGGGGGGTTGGGGGTATTCGCTGGCATGATGACCGTGGCCTTGCTGACCTCGCTCTGGGCGATGACGCTGGGCTTCGGCACCCCCTCCCTGAGCGTTCTGACGGCCGAGATCACTGGCGCCCTGGTGCCACTCTGGACCCGCTCCGCCATCTTTGGTTTGTTGGGGGCGGTCCTGGTGGTGGTGGTCGGCGTGCTCGATGACCGCCATCAATTAGCACCGCGGGTGCGTCTCATCGCCCAGGCCGGGGCGGGCCTGCTGCTCAGCCTGGGGGGTGGCGTGCGACTCGACTCCCTGGGCGACCTGTTTGGGTTCGGCCCGGTTGATCTCGGACTGCTGGCGGTGCCGTTCACGGTTTTTGCCGTGGTCGGGGTCATCAATGCCTTCAATATGGTCGATGGCATCGATGGCCTGGCGGCGGGGCTCTTCCTCATCGCCCTGGCCGGGCTACTGTGGCTAACGCCGGCTGGGTGACGCGGGCAGCCAGTTGCTGGGCTATCTCCTGGCCTGGGCCTGCGTGGCGGGTAGCGCTAATCCCGGAGGGGGGCCGGATGCCGCGACCACCCTGTGGCTGTGCGCCGTGCCCCTGGCGGATACCCTGGCGGTGATGGGCCGGCGGGTGCTGAATGGCCAGCATCCTTTCAGTGCCGATCGCGGGCATCTGCATCATCTGGTGTCGCGGTGGTTGCGCAGCACGCGCAAGGCGCTGATGGCGCTCCTCGCCGTGGCGGCGCTGTTGGCGGGGTTGGGGGTGGCCTTGCAAGTCTGGCAGGTGCCGGAGTGGATGCGCTTCCTGGGGGCCATGCTGATCTTTGGCCTCTATCTGCTGGTACTGCGCAATGTTCGGTGCTGGTACCGGCGCTACTCCCAGGCGCATCGCTGAGGGACCTGGGGCAAGGGAAGGGCGAAGTGGTTTCAGGTAGCTTTCGCGCCCCTCCGGCAAAGAGTATGCTTAAGTTAGGTAAGGTTACACGACTGCCGGTCGGCAGCCGTCTGACCGCCAGGGTGACCCTATACTCATGTGGAGAGTCAATATGATCTACGCGCGGATGTATGCAACCGAACAGCAGGCACTGAATGCCGTGAGAAAACTCAGGGAAGAAGGTTTTCCCAATGACACCATCTTGACCCTGGTCCCAGAAGGAGAGGGTGACAAGGCGCTGGCCGAGAAGGTCAGGACCGGGATCAAGGCCGGATTCATCCCGGAGAGCGAGGGCCGTATCTACGCGCGCTGCATGGAATTGGGTCGCTCCCTGGTCTTCATCCGCGTTGCCTTCGGCTATGGGCTGATCGCGACTGAAATTTTGGACAGTTGTGACCCCGTCGATACCCACCACCTGCCCGAGCCAGGCGATGGTTTCAGCTCCACCCCGCTGTCGGCGGTCTTGGGTATGCCGGTGATCAAGTCTGATCAACCTGACCCCCTGTCATCCTTGTTCGGCTTTCCCGCCCTGAAGAGCAGCTCCGCCTTCAGCTTTGGCGCTGGCTCCCTGCTCAGCGATAAGGCGACCCCCCTCTCCTCCATTTTTGGGCTCAAGACCCTGATCAGCCAAGGCCAATCCAGTAACAGCAGTTTCGGCATGCCCTTGCTGTCACGCAATCCGGCGCCCTTCTCCTCCCTGCTGGGTCTGCCCCTGTTGTCAAACCCCAACATATAAGTCACACACACCTCATCCGTCGCCCCAGGTGTCAATTCAGCTTTACACCTAGGGGCGACGTTTTCTGTTGACAATTTCCACGGGCGTTCTTAGGATTCCATGCAGGGTGTATGCGGCCTCATGCTGGCGTGAGGCTGATCATTGCTCCTGACGGTTGGATCGGCAAGGACCCCGCCTTGTCCCGTGGTCACCTGGAAACGGCCTTCCGGCGCGGGCGCACCCTGCCGCTACGGCGATTTCTCCCCCCGCAAACTCTTCTGGAGAGCCATCATGACCTACGTACGTATGTACGAAACCGAACAGCAGGCCCGCGACGCCGTCAGGAAACTCATGGAGGCCGGTTTCCCTGATGACACCATTCTCCTGGTGACGCCGGGCAGCGGAGGCACCGCCGGCTCGATCGAAGGCATCTCGGCTGCCATCTCAGCGGGCTTCGCCTTGGGCGGCAATGCCTCAGCCTATGCTGAAGGGGTGCAACGCGGTCGCTCCCTGGTGGTGGTTCGCGCCGCCTTCGGTTTTGGCCAGGAGGCGGTCAACATCCTGGAAAGCTGCGGACCCGTGGAGACCGAGACCCTGCCCGAACCCGAGCTGCCCAAGAAGCGTTATCAGCCCGCCCCCTTCTCGGACTTCATGGGCTTCCCCCTGCTGTCAAGCTCCCAGGCTGGTAAGTGCGACGCGGTCGAGCTCATGTCCGGCGCGACCATGACCAATTCCTTCGGTTATCGCTTGCTGAGCGACAAGGCGGCCCCCCTCTCCTCACTCTTCGGCCTGCAACTCCTGATGGGGGGCGCGGAGATGGGCAAAGAGAGCTTCGGCATGCCCCTGCTGATGGACGCCGCCGCCCCCCTCTCGTCGATGTTTGGTCTACCCCTGCTGACCAGCAAGCGTTGATGCGCCCGACCTGGAGCTCTGACCTGGCCCGTCGGGGCATCCAGGCAATGGACTCCACCCCATTTGTCCTGACGGACTCGTAGCTACCGAATAAGCCAACGGCATGGTTCTTGTCGCATCCAACTTGCTCATCGTGTCAACAAAAATTGACACTCAAGATAGACAGCTCATGTTGACAAGTCAGTCCGAGGGCAGTAGGATGCATCTCAGGGGCGAAAGAGGCATCCCTTCACCGAGAGGCCGTTTATGCTCCTACGGCTTGGCCAGGCTGTCCCAACAGCCGTGTCCCGCGCGATCCAGGGGTCAGCAGTTCCCGCGGAGCGCGGCAAGGAGCAACCCACCGTGCGGGGTTCGCACGACACCGAGGTTAGCAAAACCTCTCAATGTCTTCGGAGAAAGCATATGGCAACTGACCTGAACGATCCGGACCGGGTGTGGCCAACCGGACTGACGATTAAGGAATCTGAGGAACTGCACAAGCACGTCATCGACGGCGCGCGTGTCTTCTTCGTTATCGCGTTGATCGCGCACGTTCTTGCCGCGATTCTGACCCCCTGGCTGGGATGAGGAGATAATCATGAACCAAGGTCGCATTTGGTGTGTCGTTAAGCCCACGGTCGGTTTACCCCTGTTCCTGGGTGGGGTCGCTGTGATCTCCCTGCTCGTTCATTATTCGGTCCTGAGCCATACCACTTGGATTGCCAAGTTTTGGGGCGGCTGATCGTCTCTCCTCTCGCGTGAGAGTATGCTAATGGGTCGGGAGCGCCTTCTTCCGACCCATTTTTCGTTTTTGAGGTTGGCACTGGATTGAAGCGCCTCGGGCTCAAACTGATGTCCACGTGGGTCGCCCTCGGCCCGCGGTTCCTCCCCTTTGCCGACGTCGCGAACCCGGACCTGCCCCTCGGGCGACTCCTGCGGCTCTCCCTCTTTCAGGTCTCCGTCGGCATGGCCCTGGTCCTGCTGGTCGGGACCCTCAATCGCGTGATGATCGTCGAACTGAACGTGCCCGCCTCCCTGGTCGGCATCATGCTCGCCCTGCCCCTGATCTTCGCCCCCTTTCGCGCCCTCATCGGCTACCGCTCCGATACCCATCGCTGCGAGTTGGGCTGGCGCCGGGTCCCCTTCATCTGGAACGGCACCCTGCTGCAATTCGGTGGTTTTGCCATCATGCCCTTCGCCCTGCTGGTGCTCGCGGGCAAGATGGAGGCGGCAAATGCCCCGCTCTGGATCGGCCTGGTCTCCGCCGGCCTGGCCTTCCTGCTCGTCGGGGCGGGAGTGCACATCGTCCAGACGGCCGGTCTCGCCCTGGCGACGGACCTGACGCCGCCGGAATCCCACCCCCGGGTAGTGGGGCTCATGTATGTAATGCTGCTCCTGGGCATGATCGCCAGCGCGCTGATCTATGGCGCCCTCCTGGCCAATTTCTCCCCGGGCCGCCTGATTCAGGTGATCCAGGGTTCCGCGGTGGTGACCGTGCTCCTGAACTTCGTCGCGATGTGGAAACAGGAGACGCGACGCCCGCGCCATGGCGCCCCCCTACCCCCGGCCGATCCCAGTTTCAGTGAGTCCTGGGCCAGCTTTTGCCAGGGCGAGCACGCCGTGCGCCGCCTGGTAGTCGTCGGCCTGGGGACCATGGCCTTCGGCATGGCCGACATCCTGCTTGAACCCTTTGGCGGCCAAATCCTCAATCTCACCGTCAGCGCGACGACCAAACTGACGGCCCTCCTGGCCGTGGGCGGACTGATCGGTTTCGGCTTCGCCTCCCACGTCCTCGGCCGCGGCGGCGATCCCTACCGCATGGCGAACGCCGGCGCCCTGATCGGCTTGCCCGCCTTCGCCCTGGTGATCTCCGCCGCGCCCCTGAACACCACCTGGATCTTCCTCATCGGCAATTTTCTCATCGGCTTCGGGGGGGCCCTCTTTGGTCATGGCACCCTGACCGCCACCATGAATCGCGCCCCCCGGCACCAGGCCGGCCTGGCCCTCGGCGCCTGGGGCGCGGTCCAGGCTACCGCCGCTGGCGTTGGCATGGCCCTTAGCGGCACCCTGCGCGATCTGATCAATGCCTTCCTGGGGGCGGGTCCTGGGCCCTGGGGCCTGCCGGGCAGCGCCAATGGGTATCTCAGCGTTTATCTGTTCGAAATCGGCCTGCTGCTGATCACCATCCTCGCCACCCTGCCCTTGATCCGCCGCGCAACCACTCCGAGAGCTGGCGCCACCCTGGAGCCCGCCCTGGCCATGGAGAGCACCCCCTCAACGTCGGTCAGCGCTGACCGTCCTCCCCACTAAACTCTCCTGGGGCGGCGCGCCAGGCCCCTGAATAGGAAAGACCTTGCCGCGACTTTTATTTCTAGGGAAATGTTCGACATCAAGCTGACCCCATCGGCCAGGCCCGCCCCCTCTCCGCAACCCCTCTCCCATGCGGGGCGAGGGGCTCAGGCGTGCCAGTGGCTGCGGCACGGTTCCTAAACCACTTACGAACTTACAAACTTACGAACAGGGACATGGCTATTCTCCCCATCCTGGCCCATCCGGACCCGCGCCTGCGGGAGCACGCCCAGCCTGTCACGGTCTTTGACGAGGAACTGGCCCGGCTCGTCGCCAACCTGAGCGAGACCCTGCGGGTCTCCGGGGGCATCGGCCTGGCC
>JAGVUH010000193.1 GCA_019136395.1 Gammaproteobacteria bacterium | reverse complement strand
GGGATTAGATGAAACGCCTTGCCGCGCTTGCGTTCGCGCTGATTGTGTTCTTTGCCCTGGCCTCCTGCGGAGATAGCGCCTCCCACCGCCAGCCACTCAACTATGGTGAGACGATCTTGCAGACCACCCTGGCCATCCAGCAGGCGATGAAAGATAACCATATCGTCGGCCTGAGCATTGCCCTGGTGGATGGTCAGCGGATTGTGTGGCAGCAAGGTTTCGGTTACGCCGACAAGAAAGGGAATTTAGCCGCTACGGCCGACACGGTGTTTCAGGTGGGCTCCAACTCCAAGCCATTTACGGCCATGGCCGCCATGCAACTCGTAGAGCAGGGCAAGCTTGACCTGGACGCGCCCCTAAACGCTTATTTGCCAGAATTCTCCATCAAGAACCGCATCCCGGGCGTCGACCTGACCCAAATAACCCCCAGGCTGTTGCTGACCCACCATGCTGGCTTGCCCTACGATGCCCAAATTCTGATGAGCTACAGCTTCCGGCCGGAAGAGATGGACCGCGTGCCGGAACTGCTCAGCAATGACTGGCTGTGCTTTCCCCCCAATACCACCTATGGCTATTCCAACCTTGGCGCCACTCTCATGGGTCTAGTGGTGGAGCGGGTTTCGGGACAGGAATTTGCCGCCTACACCGATGCCAATCTCTTCGCACCCATGGGGATGCCCATGTCCTCCTTCGTCCCCAAATCGGAGATGGCACCCTATTTCTCCAAGGAATACGATAGCCAGGGCGAGGAAACCCCTCATGTCTATGTCAATTCGATGCCGGCGGGTTCCGCCCTCTCCAGCGCGGCCGACATGGGCCAGTTCATCTCCACCCTGCTGGCAGAGGGGCGCAACGGCAGGGAACAGATTGTCAGCCCGGCCTCGCTTCAGGAAATGTGGACCCGCCAGAATGGAGAAGCGCAACTCGACTTCGACTTCGAGTTCGGTCTCTATTGGATACTCACCGACCCGGAGTTCGACTATGCCGGCAAGGTCGTGGGCTTTGCCGGGGATACCGTGAACCAGCACTCCCGGCTCATCATCCTGCCCGACCAGCAGCTTGGGGTCTTTGTGGCAACCAACTCCGCTTTGGGCGTGGGGGTGGCGCGATCGGTGGCCGTGACCGCCCTGCAGAGCGCGGTGAAAGAAAAATCGGGGCTCAGTCCTCCCGTGCCCGCGGCCCAAGCGCCGCCGACCTCACTGCCTCCGGAGGACCTTGAGGGTTATGCCGGCCTCTATACCGGGCCTGCCGGAGGGGTGGTGACCTTGGTCGTCGAGGGCGATCACCTGCGGGCCAACAACCCCTTATCGGGTCTGTCCTATACCCTGGCGCCCCTGGCCGATGGCAGCTTTGCGCTTACCGGCCTGCCTGGCCAAGAGAACCACACCTATACCTTCGAGAGCGTTTCAGGCTGGCATGTTCTGGTTGATCGCTGGCTGGGCGTCAAGCTCCTGCCCTTCCTGACCAAGGTAAACCCAGCACCCCCTCGCCAGGCATGGAAAAACCGTACCGGGAAATGGATCATCGATATCTCCGAGGATTTCTATCCTTATTTCAGATCCTTGGAGTTGAGGGAGTACGATGGCGTAATGATCGCGGTGATCAACGACAGCACCTATTATGCCTTGGACACCATCAGTGACACCGAAGCCGTGAATGTGGGGCTCGGCACCTACCGGGGCGATACCCTGCGGATTGATAGGGAGGATGGCACTGAACGGATTCATTTCGATAATTACACCTTCCGCAAGGCCGATCCGCAATGACGCAAAATGAGGAAACCGCGTCGCCAACGCAATTCGGGTAGGCCCTGGTCCTGGCCTCGGCTTTAGCGGCGTCCGGCGGGGCCTTTTTGACCGGCTGCGACCAACCGCCCCCGCCGCCCCAGGCCCTGGCCAGCGGCGCCGGCGCCAATAGCCAGCACGCCATCTGGATCAGCATCATCGGCGGCATGCTCGCCTCGACCCTGGTGGCCTCCCTGTTTGTGCCGCTGTTTTTCGTGCTGCTGAAAGAGGCCAGCCAGCGGGTAAGGGCGCGTGCAGGCCCCCGCTCGGCCCTCCCCGCCCATAAACATTGAGATGGCTGGGCGGGACCGGGGTGCCGGGTAGTTTGCCGACTGATCCCCCGTGGATCACATAAAGCATCTGCGGATAATTCCTGAATGTCCGCTCATAGGGCGAATCCTGCCGCTAAGGTCTAGGTCCCCGAGGTCTCACGCTGGGACAGACCGGTCGTAAAGAGGACGTTAGACAGCGTCCGCTTTCGCTCGCCCATGACATCCACCTCTTCTCCCGGGCCAGCAACATGCCGCACACATCCGGCATGTCGAAGCTGAGCGCGCTTCCCCGAGGCACGGCCCAGGCCAGGGTCGAAGCGATCAACCGGTCGGCAGCCGACGTGGTTTTCAATCCGTCCATCCGGGACGCATCAGCTGTGAAGTTACGCCGGCTGAAGTCGCTGTCCGCCTGTCCCTGTACGGGGACATGGACGTACCCCCCGCGCGGCTGCCCAGCCCAGAGGGCGCGTGATGAAGGCAAGGCCACGCGGTTCGCCGGCGGCGCACCACTTCAGCTATCCTTTCCGCCACTGACCGGGCGGGGAAGGTGGCGTACCGGGACGGCACTTGAGGACCTGGCGATGCATGCTGTGGGTGAATCCGACTGGATAATTTTCAAACGGCTGCGTGAGCGCGCCCTTGAGCGCTACTCGCAACGGATACTCGATCAGAGTCAGGCCATCTGCGCCGATACGTCGCTCAGCGCCCATGCGCGTTATCAACAGCTGTTTCGCTGGCTCCAGCAGCACGATCGCGAGATCGCCGCCGTCTTCGACGATCCACGCCGCTCGACGGCCGTGCTGAGCTTCCGGCAGATGCGCCACTTGGGCTTGATCATGGAGGAGGAATTGGCCGGGCTCAGCGTCGGGTTTCGCGCCCAGACCGAGTGGTAGGCCCGCGCCCCGCCCGTGATGCAGAAAGCGCTGTCAGCTGAAAACGACCGTGCAACGCACCACGAAGGTTGTTACCACCCAATGCCGGCGTCATGCTCAGCAGTCGCGTCGCCGTTGCCATCAATCAAGAGCAAGTCCCACGGTTAGGTCCCGGCCCTGCGTCCCGGTGAGCGCCCGACGGTGGTGAGCACGTTTGCCCTCCGCAGTCAGAATACCCAACGCCCGGGCTAACCCGTGCCCACCCGCACCGGCCTTGAGCGGCATCCAGATTGTCCTTGGAACCGCCGCACGCTGAACTACGCTATAAACAGAGATAGCCCATCGTCAGCACGGTGAACCGCCAGGGGCAACCACCCGCCGCGTTGGTTTTGCTCAACGTGCATCCCTCTTCATCTGAAGCCATTTCCGTGCAGCTGCGGGCACCCCGGAGCACCGGGTTCCGGTTGCGCCGTCCCCACTCGGGGTCGATTTCAGCCGGTCTCAGCGGAGGTCATTCATGAACGCACGCTGTCTGTCCCGGTTCCTCCTGGTACTGGCCTGCCTGGCGGGCTGCAGCGACCCCGCCCCCCCGCGGTCGGCCACGCTGGTCATTGTCAACGCCGCGGTGTTCACCGCGGAGGTCGACAGGCCCTGGGCCGAGGCCGTCGCCGTGCGCGACGGCCGCATCCTCTACGTCGGCGACGATGCCGGGGCCGCCCGGTACATCGCCGCGGATACCCGGGTCATCGACGCCGCGGGCCGGATGCTGACCCCGGGGCTGATCGACAACCACTGCCATGTCCTCTGGATTGGCGCGTTGCAGGCCATGATGACCAATGCGCTCTATCAGGCCACCAATCTGGATGAGGTGGCGGCCACGATGCGCGCCTTTGCCGCCGAGCACCCCGACCACACCCTGGTGATGGGCGTCGGCTGGCAATCAAGTTACGTTCTCGGCCAGGTACCCGACAAGGCCATGGGCGATGCGATCATCGCCGATCGGCCCCTGCTCCTGATGTCCTACGACGGCAACACGGGCTGGCTGAACAGCGAGGCCGTCCGTCAGCTCGTGGCCCGAAACGCCACCGCCTTTCGGCACCTGGCCCCCACCGTCGACGCGGCGGGCGACTACACCGGGGTGCTCATGCACTTCCACGCCTTCAATCCCCTCGACTTTTATGCCATCGATGAGCTGGGTGCGGGCATGAAGTCCAAGCTGTTCGCGTCCATGTCGGCGGTGCTGGACCAGGGCCTGTCCTTCGGCGTCACCACCTTCCACGACGTCCAGCTTTATCGCTCCTTCCTGCCCCTGCTCTTCGAGTACCAGGCCTCGGGCGGCCTGGACCGGGTCCGGGTCCGGGGCGCCTACTACGTCGGCAGCCACCGTCTGGAGAACGAACCCGGTCTGCGGGACGATCTGGCGTATTGGCAATCCCTGGCCGGACGTGACTTCGACAACCATCTCTTCCTGGGCGAAGCCGTGAAGCTCTACATCGAAGGGGTGCTGGACAGTTACACCGCCCTGTTGCTGGCACCCTACGCCGACCGGCCAGACACCTCCGGCCAGGCCACCTGGAGCCAGGAGGACTTCAATGCGGTCGTGGCCCTGCTGGACGGCATGGGCTTGCAGTGCTGCACCCACGCCAACGGCGACGGCGGCATCCGCAGGGTACTGAACGCCTACGCGCACGCGGCCGAGGTCAACGGGTTACGCGACGCCCGCCACCGGCTGGAGCATTGCGAGCTGCCCGAACCGACCGTCGATCTGCCGCGCCTGGCCCGGCTGGGCGTCCTGGCGGCCATGCAGCCGG
>JAGVUH010000501.1 GCA_019136395.1 Gammaproteobacteria bacterium | reverse complement strand
GTCCATCGGGATTCTCCGCAGGTGTGTGCTTGGCGGCTCACAATGCGGAGTTTCCTGGATGGACTCCCGGAATTGTCAAACTTTTTCGGTCCCCCGGCAAAGCCGGGGGTTTTCTCGGGATAATAAAGCCCCGCCAGAAAGGCAAAGGTGGCCAGGTTGACCGGCACGCGCAGGTTGTAATCGGTAAAACCGTGCCCGAGCAACAGGAACAGGCCGATGCCGGCGCCGACTTGCAGGCAACGATACCGCGACCACTCTGCTCCGCCCAGGAGTCGTACCCCCTGGCGCAGGAACAAGGCGACAAACAACCCCATCAGCACCCAGCCGGGGACGCCGGTCTCGTAAAGCACTTCCAGATAATCGTTATGGGCGTGGTTGATGAACCACTGGCCCAACTCGATCGGTTGGTGGACGGGAAAGACCTCCGGGTAGGTCCCCGGTCGAGGGTGGCGCCGGCAACCCGCCAGCGGGCATCACCCTCCATGTCGCCCCAGGCAAAGCGGTCCAGCACCGGCGCCAGCCCCAGGGCAAGGGTAAAGCCGATCACCAGGATGATCAGTCGGCCCATCAGGCCAAAGCTACCGCCACCCCCCAGATGCCGGGAAAAGACAATCGCCACCAGGATCAAGCCCAACATAGCCATGGCGATCCCGCTGCGGGGATGCAGGTTATAGTGCAACTCGTCGATAAAAAGGATGTAGCCGTTTTCCAGCACGTCCAGCCATGGCCCGGCAAAGGCGAACATCTTCCGCTGTGATGCGGGCTTATGCGGGGTCAACGGCGAGCTATTTTTCTCCCTCCCCCGGGCGGGGGAGGGTTGGGGAGAGGAGGCCGCCCCCCGTCGGCTGACACGCAACCGCCCTGCCCTGTCATTGCAGGTATCGGTCAGGGCCGGGGCCATCGGCGGTCGCCGCGCCAGGGTTTGGCGGGTGGGGCTAAGTTTTATCACTCAGTTGCTAAGAGATGAGCATACGGCGATGCGGAAAAATTTCGCCACCTGCGCCTGGATGGCGCTACTCAAGCTGGCTCAGGCTACCACGTCGCCTGGTCCGAGGTTCCCATCTGGGAACACTCAGCACGCCGGCGCATGGTAATATGACCATGGTTGTTGACTATAGGAGAAAGCACGATGTCCTTGGCAATTGCCGCCGGCGACTTCAAGGCCCGCTGCCTGCGGCTGCTCGACCAAGTCGCTGAGACCCGTGAGCCACTGGTGATCACCAAACACGGTAAGGCGGTGGCCAAACTGGTGCCCATCCCCCCCGAACAAGACTTGTTCGGCGCACTGACCGGGAGCGTCCTGGCCGAAGACGATCTCATATCCCCGTTGGCGAACGAGTGGGAGGCGTGCCAGTGAGCGCGCTCCTCCTGGATACGCATGTGCTGATCTGGCTATTGGCGGGGGATTCCCGCCTGGGTGCCCACGCGCGGTCACGGATCGAACAGGGCGCCCGGGATAATGACCTGCTGGTCTTGGCGATCACCCCCTGGGAAATCGCGATGCTGGTCAGCATGGGCCGGTTGGCGCTGGATCGGGATGTGGGCGAATGGGTGAACACGGCCTTGAGCTTGCCAGGCATCCGCCTGACGCCACTCGCGCCCGAGATCGCGGTCGCCAGCTCCCGCCTGCCCGGCGTCCTGCACCCTGACCCTGCCGACCGCATCCTGGCCGCGACCACCCGCCATGTCGATGCCGTTCTGGTCACCGCGAATCGACGGTTGCTGGATTATGGCCTCGGCGGGCATCTCAGAACCCTGAGCGCGTTGGCGTAAGGCGGACTCTGTCTCTGCGGTCCCGACCGCACTGGGCGTCGAAGCCGGCCAGCCAGGCTTCGATGACCGCAGCGAATTTCGTGGAGCCCAGCCTGTTTACGCCGAAACGTAACTCAGCCGCGACGATGGCCGATAGCCAGACTTGATCGGGGCTAAGCGCGGCAAAACGGCACCTGAGGCGGACGAGAAATCCGCTCTCCCAGGCTTATAACAACTTGACCAACGCCGCGATGGCTCCCACCTGGGCGAACATCAAGGGGATCAGCCACAGCAACAGGCTGTTACGACTACGCTCGATATCGGTCTTAACCTCGCCGCGCAATTGCTCAATCTCGGTCTTGACCTCGCCGCGCAATTGCTCGATCTCGGTCTTGACTTCGCCGCGCAATTGCTCGATCTGAAGCGTCAGGCCAGCACGGACCTGTTCGATCTCCTTTTGTAAGCGTAGTTCGGTCTCGCGCAGATGGTGCTGGGTAACCAGGTCCTGAAGATGAGGGTAACGTGCTTCGATCTGCTCGAAGGCCTCGGCGATCACCCGCGCGCGGACCGCTCGTCCTGGGCACTGGCCAGGGCCTCATACAATGCAACGACGGAACCCATGCGTTATGCTCCTCCGGGGTTGGGTCGGTCGGAAATTGGCCTCGATTCTACTCCTCTCGTTTGTTCCTGGTCCCTGTCCGGCTTATCATGCGGGGGGAAACTAAACATGCGTTTTGTCCCTGGACTCACTAGGGTGAAACTGGTTTCGCGCCTCGGCCCTGGCCCATGGGGCAGCCCGGGGCTCCTTCCGTCAGCCATCTTCGTGGTTGGCTCAACCCTTACCGGAGAATGTAATGAAAAAAGCCCTCGCCCTCGGCGTCATTTCCCTTTCCCTGGCCACGACGGCCATCGCTCAGGTCAAGCCTGAGGAGCAGATCAAATACCGCCAGGCCGGATACAGCTTCATGGCCTGGAACATGGGCAAGATCAAGGCCAATCTCGAAGGTGAATTCAACGCCAAGCAGGTGGAGGCCGCCGCCAACGCCATCGCCGGCATCGCCAACTCCGGCATGGGCGCCCTCTATGGCCCGGGCACCGACAAGGATATCGGTAGCGTCAAGACCCGCGTCAAGCCCGAGTTGTTCACCGACAAGGAAGGGGTCGGCAAGGTCGCCGTGGCTTTTATTGCCGCCGCTAGCGACCTGGAAAAGGCCGCCGCGACGGGTGACAAGGCCGCGGTGCAAAAGGCCTTTGGCGACACCGGCGCCGCCTGCAAGGGCTGCCACGAGAAGTTCCGTCAGGAATAAGCCCTATACGCTTGATTAGCGAAGCCGCCTGCGGGCGGCTTTTTTTTTACCACTCCGGCGCTGGGATCACCACTCCGTCGCCGGGGGTGGCGGACTCCTAGATACGCAAATTGAACGAATTTCAGGGCACCGGGATCACCATTCCGGCGCTGGGGGTGGCGGGGGTGGTGGCTCGATCAAGACCCCGGCGGCCAGGGCCACGACCCCCAGGGCCACCAGCAGGGCGATCAGGAAGGGGATGAGGCCCCCGCCCGAGGCCGGCTGGGCCAGGGGATCCGCGACGACCTTGTTACCTGTGATCATCGGCAGCACCAGGCTGTCCCGCTTGACCCAGGTGTAGTAAAGCACAGCCACGACATGCAGGCCGACCAGCGCGAGGAGCAGGTTGACGCTGAGCCGGTGGATGCTGGTCAGCCAGAGGCTGGTTGCGCCTTCGACCAGGCCAGCCAGGGGTCCCTGGAAGGCGATGTCGTCGTTGGCTAACAGGCCGGTCAGGGCCTGGATGGCGACGATGGCCAGGAGGCCGAAAACCGACAGGGCACCCAGGGGGTTATGCCCCAGGCCCCGCCACTGTCCGCGCAGATAGGCCACCACCGTCGCCGGTCGGGGGAAGAAACTGGCAAAACGGGCATGGGTCGAGCCGACGAAGCCCCAAACCAGGCGGAAGGCCAGCAGGCCGATGATGGCCAGACCCAGCCGCCCATGCCAGGGCATGAGGTCACCCCCCAGTTGGCCGGTGACGAAGGCCCCCACCATCAGGGCCACCAACAGCCAGTGAAAGAGCCGGGTCGGCAGGTCCCAGACCAGGATGGAACGTTTGGTTAATGCTTGATCCATTATGCGATTAAGTCCACAACGCATTGATTGATAAATTCAAGTCAGGCCCTTGGCGCCCGGGGGAGGACTTTCGGGGATTCTGGCCAGGGACGCGCGGGTCGATCGATTCATGGGTTGATTGGTTGATCCCGCGCTTCATTCAGGAATGGCCACCGTGGCGTCCTTCCCCTCAGCCCAAGTGCCCGACGTAACGGTCCCGCGCGGCCTTGGCGCGCTCGAACACCGCCAGCAGGCCGTCCCCATCCCCCCGACCCACGGCCGCCGTCAGTTCGGCCAGTTCGCCCTGGAAGCGATCGAGCATCTGGCCCAGTGCCTCGCGGTTGGCCAGGCAAATGTCCCGCCACATGACCGGGTGGCTGGAGGCGATGCGTGTAAAGTCCCGGAAGCCGCCAGCGGCGTAGCGAAAGATCTCGTCGTTCTCGCGCAGGCGCGCCAGGCTGTCGACCAGGGCGTAGGCCAGCAGGTGCGGCAGGTGGCTGGTGGCGGCGAGGACTTCGTCGTGGTGATGGACATCCATCTGGATCACCTCCGCCCCACAGGCCTCCCACATGGCCTGGACGTGGGTGATCGCGGCGGG
This sequence comes from Gammaproteobacteria bacterium, assembly GCA_019136395.1. Next base: position 708 of record JAGVUH010000501.1, on the reverse strand, counting down.
GTCCGTCGTGCTCAGGGGGGTGAGGATGACCCGGCGGTTGCGATAGAGCTCGGCGAAGGAGGCCTCCACCCCGCTGTGCTCGGTGCCGGCGATGGGGTGGCCGGGGACGAAGCGATCCGGGACCTGGCCAAAGACCTGTCGGGCATCCGCAACCACGCTGCCCTTGACGCTGCCGCCATCGGTGAGGATGGCCCCGGGGGCCAGGTGATCCCGGATGGCGGCGAAGGTCGCGGCCATGGCCCCCAGGGGGACGGCGAGGAAGACCAGGTCTGCCCCGGCCACGGCTTCCGCCGGGTCCTGGCTATAACGGTCGATGACCCCCAGTTCCACCGCCCGGCGCAGGTTATCCAGGGAGCGACCACAGCCGACCACCTCTTCCACCAGCCGGGCCCGGCGTAGGGCCCGGGCCAGGGAGCCACCGATGAGGCCGACGCCGATGACGGTCAGGCGCCGGATCAGGTACTCATGGCCGGGGGCCAGCGGTTTGCCGGCGCTGTCGGTCATTGCCCCAGGACCGTCGCCAGAGCCGTCAGCAGGCGCGCGTTCTCCGCCTCGGTGCCGATGGTCACCCGCAGATGGTTGGGCATGCCGTAATTGGCCACCGGGCGGGTGATGCAGCCCAGGCGCAACAGGGCCTGGTCGACGGGCCCCGCCGGGCGGCCCAGATCGACGGTGATGAAGTTGCCCACCGAGGGGATGTAGCCCAGC
>JAGVUH010000148.1 GCA_019136395.1 Gammaproteobacteria bacterium | reverse complement strand
GGCCTCGTCGACGCGCGGCCGCGGGGGCTCGGCCCGGCGACGGGAATCGGCGGCCGCCGGGCGGGCCGGGGCAACCGGCGGCGCTGAGGGGCCAGATGGGGGGCCAGATGGGGGGCCAGACGGGCGGGCGGGGGGAACCACGGACGGGGTCGCCGAGGTGATGTCGGGCGCGGGTCCAGCCGCGACGGCAATCGGCGTCGGCGCGGGTGCCGGGGCGGGCGCCGGCGCGGAGACCGGAGCGGGAGTCGCCGGGGTGGCTGCAACGGGTGTGGGCGTGGCGATCGGGGCCTCGCCCTCGCCGGCCCCCGGGCGCTTGACGTAGACCCGCTTCTTGCGCACCTCGACACTGACCGTCTTGGCCCGCGGCGCCGGCGCGGCGGTCCGGGGACCGCCGGGTGACCGGGGGACCACCGCGGGCTGACGGAGCTCGCTGACAGACTTGCGCTTGAGGGTGACGCGGCTGGGGGCCGCGGCGGCCTCGGCCGTGTCCTGCTTGCCGTGGCTGCGCCGCAGATAGGTCAGCAGCTGGATCTTTTCCTGCTCGCTGAGCTGGGTCTCGGGATCGGTGACATGGAGCCCCGCTTCCTGCAATTGACTTAACAGACGTTCGACCGGAATACCCACGATGCCGGCGAGATGTTTAACCGTAACTTCGCTCATTCGGTGTGGCCTCCGGCGCTAGACGCCTGCCTCCTCGGAAAACCAGGGTTCGCGGGCCTTCATGATGAGTTGGGCCGCTTTGTCGCCATCCAGTCCGGTGGCTTCCACCAGCTCATCCACGGACTGTTCCGCGAGATCGTCCAGGGTGCGGATCCCGTGGCTGGCCAGGGTGAAGGCCAGGGCCTCCTCCATGCCCTCCAGGGCCAGCAGATCGGCCGCCGGTTCCCCATTGAGGGTTTCCTCGCTGGCGATGGCCCGGGTCAGCAGGGCATCCTTGGCCCGCTCGCGCAACTGGGTGACCACCTCCTCGTCGAACTCGGCGATGGCCAGCATCTCCGCCAGGGGCACGTAGGCCACCTCGTCGATGCTGGTGAAGCCCTCCTCCACCAGGACCGTCGCCACCTCTTCGTCGATGTCGAGCTGTTCCATGAAGGTATCCAAAAGCTTGCGAGACTCCTGCTCGCTCTTGTTGGCGGCCTCGGCCTCGTTCATGACATTGAGATACCAGCCGGTGAGCTGGCTCGCCAGACGGACGTTCTGTCCACCACGGCCGATGGCCTGGGAGAGATTCTCCTCCTTGACCGCCACGTCCATGGAATTGGCGTCCTCGTCGATGACGATGGAGACCACGTCCGCCGGGGACATGGCATTGATGACGTATTGGGCCGGGTTGTCGTTCCAGAGGATGATGTCGACCCGCTCGCCGTTGAGTTCGTTGGAGACCGCCTGGACCCGGGAGCCGCGCATGCCGACGCAGGCGCCCACCGGATCGATGCGGGGATCGCGACTGCGCACGGCGATCTTGGCGCGGGAGCCCGGGTCCCGGGCGGCGCCCAGGATCTCGATGATCCCCTCCCCGACCTCGGGCACCTCCAGCTTGAAGAGTTCGATGAGCAGCTCCGGCCGGGTGCGGCTGACCAGCAACTGGGGACCCCGGGGCTGGGCGCTGACCTCGTAGAGGTAGCCGCGCAGCCGGTCGCCAGGGCGGACGGACTCGCGGGGGATGACCTGATCGCGGGGGATCAGGGCCTCGGCGTTGCCCCCCAGGTCGAGGATGATCGTGCCGCGCTCGGCCTTCTTGACCAGGCCGGTGACCAGTTCACCCTTGCGGTCCTGGTAGGCCTCCACCACCTTGGCGCGCTCGGCGTCGCGGACCTTCTGCACGATGACCTGCTTGGCGGCCTGGGCGGCGATGCGCCCGCCGAGCTCGATCTCGATGGCCTCCTCGACGTAGTCCCCGACCTGAAGCCCGGGGTCGAGCGCCTGGGCCGCGGACAAGGCGAGCTGGCAATCAGGCAGCTCGACCTCCTCACCCTCCTCGGGGTCCGCGACCACCTCCCAGCGCCTGAAGGCCTGGTAATTGCCGGTCGCGCGGTCGATCGCCACGCGGGCATCCGCCTCGCCACCCAGCTTCTTGCGGGTGGCCGTGGCCAGGGCGGCCTCCATGGCCTCGAAGATGACCTCCTTGGGGACATCCTTCTCGTTGGAGACGGCCTCGACCACTAACAGAATTTCTTTACTCATTCACCTATTCCCGAATCAACGTTCAGGCTCAGTCAGGGTGCGGTTCATCGCCAGGTCTGATGCCACGCCGGGTTCCGGCTGGCTAAAATTCCGGCACGAGCCGCGCGGACTCGATCATGGCCAGGGGCAGCTCGAACATCCTGCCCTCGCCCTCCAGGCGCAGGCAATCACCGACCACGCCGGCCAGCAGACCCTCGAAATGGCGGCGGCCCTCCAGCTTGGCGCCCAGTCGCACCTTGGCGCGCCGACCGCGAAAGCGCTCGTAGTGCCCCACGCCGAAGAGGGGGCGGTCCAGCCCCGGAGAGGAGACCTCCAGATCGTAGTGGCCCGGAATGGGGTCCTCCACGTCCAGCACCCCGCTGAGTTGGTGACTGACGGCGGCGCAATCGTCCAGGGTGATGCCTTGTTCGGCGTCGATGTAGACGCGCAGCACGGCCCCGCCATGGCTACCGCCGCGCTGGGCCTGTTCCACGCCGACCAGTTCGTAGCCCATGGGCTCGACGACCGACCGGGCCAGTTCCGCCAATTTGTGTGCCGAATGCGTCATCCGCCGCCGCTACGATCGCAATGAACGAAAAGGGGTCATAAACAAAAAATGGGCCTAGAGGCCCACTCGCTGCGTCAGGATCCTGGCCACCCAAGGCGCCGGGATCACGAAAAAACGAGAAACCAAAAAAAACCCCGGTTCCGGGGTCCTGGTCGGTCAGGGCTCCCTCAGGAACCCCGTTCCAATCGCTGGCATAATACGTCCCTTTCCGCCCCTGGGCAAGACGGCGCCAGAATATATGTCAGCATTCATCCTTTAGCCATTAGCCATTAGCCTTCAGCCGTTACTTTCCCAGCCCTTGCCCCTCCCCGCGAAAGAGTGCATGCCCCCTGCCCTTAACCCTTCATCCCCGCCCCACGCGCAGAACCTGGACGGGGCACATTCCCCCAGCCCGCGTCAGCCCCTGGAGCCGCTCATCCTCCTGGCGGGAACCCGCACCCGGACCCTGCTGGAGCGTGCCGCCCGGCACTATGGTCTGTCGACGCCGCGGGTGGATATCCGCTGCGACCTGCGGGGCCGCGGGGCCGGCCAGGTCCGGCGCCAGGCGGGGCAGATCTGGACGGTGCGCTACAACCCCGCCCTGCTGGCGCGCCATGGCGAGGACTTTCTGGCCCGCACCGTCCCCCATGAGGTCGCCCACGTCATCGCCTTTCACCGCCACGGCCCCCGCATTCAGCCCCATGGGGCCGAGTGGCGGGCCATCATGCGCCTGTTCGGCGTCCCGCCGACGCGCTGTCACGATTACGATGTCAGCGACCTGCAAACCCGAACCCTGGACCGCTTCCCCTACCGCTGCGGCTGCCGCTCCCACCTCCTGACCAGCATCCGTCACCACCGCATCCAGCGTGGCCAACGCTATCTCTGCCGCGCCTGTGGCCAGGCCCTGGTGCCGGCCTTGACGGCGGGAGACGGCGACTAAAGACTTTCCCGTACGGGTTTCCCGAGGACGGATGCCTGCTCAGAACGGCCCAGACCCAGGGGATCCGCGGGGTCGACCCCGGGCATGAACGGCAGGCGGCGGTCGCTGTTGGTGACCTGATAGATGGCCCCCATCCAGTTGCCGACCACCCCCTCCGCGGTGTCATGCCAGGTGTTGTCCAGGGAAGCGGCGACGCGGGCCTCCGGCACCTCGGGCGGTGTCTGGCCGCGGTCGAGGGCGGTGAGAATGCGCTGACGATGCTCCTCGAGGATGGCGCGGTCCCGCAGCCGGATATAGTGCTCGGGAAAGGGGGGGTAATCCGCGCGCTGACCCTTGATGAAGCGACCGACCTCCCGCTTGTATTCCTTGAGCAGGGAGACGGTGTCGTATTCCGGGTGGCCCTGGAAAAAAACCAGGCGAAAGCCGTCCTCGCTCACCGCCAGGTGAACCCCCGCTTGGTCGCTTTCCGCGAGGACCCGTAGCCCGGCGGCGTCGAACTGCTGGCGGCCGATCTCGTTGAAGCGGGAATGGGGCACATCGAAGAGGGTGTTGACGTTCTCCACCAGCGGATGGCGACGGTCCACCACCCGGTGGGGGTAGACCCCCCACTTCTTGGCCGGCAGTCCGTAGCGGTGCTGCCCGTAGCGGAACTGGAGGACCGCATGGGTGGCAAGACAGGAGCAGAGGGTGGAGGTGACGTTCTCCAGCGCCCAATCGACCACCGCCCGCAGGGGTTCCCAGAAGGCTTCGTTGGAGAGGTCGGGATGGGTCACGTTGGCGCCGGTGATGATCAGGGCATCCAGGCCCTCGTCCCGGATCCGGTCGAAGGGCTCGTAGTAGCGCTCGATGTGCGCCCGCGCCTCGGGGCCCCGCGGCAGGGTATCCAGGCTGAAGGGATGGACGTAGAACTGGGCGATTTGGTTGCTCTGGCCGACCAGGCGAAAGAACTGGCGTTCGGTGGCGGCCAGGGCCGTGTCCGGCATCATGTTGAGGAGGCCGATATGCAGCTCGCGGATGTCCTGATGCAGGGCCCGCCGGGGGTCGAGGATGTTCTGCCCCTCGGCACGCAGGCGGGCGAAGGTGGGGAGGTCGTTATGGGCGACGATG
>JAGVUH010000092.1 GCA_019136395.1 Gammaproteobacteria bacterium | reverse complement strand
ATGGCGTGGTGCTGGAAAAGGAGGTTGCCCTGGGTCAGCGGGTCGAGGCGGCGGCGGTCATCTATCGCATCGCCCAGCTCAAGCCCCTCTGGCTGGAGATCCAGGCACCCACGGAGATCTTTCTGGGGCTGACGGAAGGGACGCCGGTCCGGCTCGCCAATTCCGACATCGAGGGTAAGGTCATCGCCATCGGCCCCAACATCGACCCCGCCAGCCAGACCCGGCTGCTGCGGGCCCTGGTCGAGGAGGGCAGCGAACACCTGACCCCGGGCCAATCCGTCGAGGTCGAGATCGCCCCGGCCGCCGCCAAACACCAGGGCCTGCCCGCCGCCGCCGTGATCCGCCAGGGGGGCCAGACCTTCGCCTTTATCCAGATCGCCAGCGATGACCAGGGCGCCCGCTTCGAGGTCCGGCCCGTCCACGTCATCGGCCAAAGCGGCGAGGGCGTCCTGGTCGAGGGCATCGCCCCGGGCGAGCGGGTGGTGCTCAGGGGCGTCTCCGGTCTCAAGGCCATGATGGCCGGCGCCGGGGGCGAATGATGCTCGAACGCCTGATCCGTTTCTCCCTGACCCAGCGCCTGCTGCTGCTGGTCCTGACCGTGCTGCTGATCGCGGCCGGGGTCCAGGCCTTCCTGGGTCTGCCCATCGACGCCTTCCCCGACGTCTCCACCACCCAGGTCAAGATCATCCTCAAGGCCCCGGGCATGACCCCGGAAGAGGTGGAGACCCGCCTCGCCACCCCGGTGGAGCAGGAGATGCTGGGCATCCCCAACCAACGCCTGCTGCGCTCGACCTCCAAGTACGCCCTCACCGACATCACCATCGACTTCGAGGATGGTACCGACATCTACTGGGCGCGCCAGCAGGTGGGCGAGCGCCTGGCCGCGGCCATGGGCAACCTCCCTCCTGGCGTCAGCGGCGGCATGGCGCCCATCACCACGCCCCTGGGCGAGATGTTCATGTTCACCATCGAGGGTGACCTGCCCGCGGCGGAGAAGCGCGCCCTGCTGGACTGGGTCATCCGCCCGCAACTGCGTACCATCCCCGGCGTGGCGGACGTCAACAGCCTGGGCGGCGAGGTGCGGACCTTCGAGGTGGTGCCCAATCCCCAGCTCCTGGCCGCCCGGGGTCTGGCCCTCAGTGACCTGCGCGCGGTGCTAGAGGCCAACAACCGCAACGACGGCGCCGGCCGCCTGACGGATGGCGAGGAGGCCCTGCTGGTGCGGGCCGAGGGGGCCATCACCACCCTGGAAGACGTCAAGGCCATCGTCCTCAAGTCCCAGAATGGCCTGGTGGTGCGGGTGGGGGACGTGGCCGCGGTAGGCTTTGGCGCCCTGACCCGCTATGGCGCCGTGACCAAGGACGGCGAGGGCGAGGCGGTGGAGGGCCTGGTCCTGGGCCTGCGCGGGGCCAATGCCCGCCAGGTGGTGGCGGGCGTCAAGGCCCGCCTGCACGAGATCGCGGCCAGCCTGCCCCCGGGCGTCACCATCGCGCCCTTCTATGACCGCAGCAACCTGGTGGGGCGGGCGGTGGGCACCGTCTCCAAGGCCCTGGTCGAGGCCATCGTCCTGGTGGTCCTGCTGCTGCTGGCGTTTCTGGGCAACCTGCGCGCCGCCCTGGTGGTGGCCCTGATGCTGCCCCTCTCCGCCCTGGCCACCTTCATTTTGATGCGCGTCTTCGACCTCTCCGCCAACCTCATGAGCCTGGGGGGCCTGGCCATCGCCATCGGCATGCTGGTGGACGCGGCGGTGGTGGTGGTGGAGAACGTCGAGAGCCGCCTGGCGGAGGCCCCGGCCAACCTGCCGACCCTGCATCTGATCTTTCGCGCCGTGCGCGAGGTGGCCGCGCCGGTGGCCTCGGGCATCGTCATCATCATCCTGGTGTTTCTGCCCCTGCTCACCCTCCAGGGCCTGGAGGGCAAGATGTTCGGCCCCGTGGCCCTGACCATCGTCTTCGCCCTGGCCGCCTCCCTGGTGCTGTCCCTGACCGTGGTGCCGGTGCTGGCCTCCTACCTCATCCAGCGCGGCGCCCATCACGAGCCCTGGCTGGTGCGCCAGCTCGCCGCCCTCTACGACCGCGTCCTCACCCTGGCCCTGGCCCATGGCCGGGTGTTCGTCGCCCTCGCCCTGCTCGCCCTGGCCGGGGCCGGCTTCGCCTTCACCCTCCTGGGCAAGAGCTTCATGCCGACCATGGACGAGGGCGACCTGATCATGCAACTGGAGAAGCTGCCCTCCATCGACCTGGACCAGACCATCGCCCTCGACCAGCGCGTCCAGGCGGCGATCCTGGCCCGGGTGCCGGAGATCAAGTCCATCGTCGCCCGCGCCGGCTCCGACGAGCTGGGCCTGGACCCCATGGGCCTCAACCAGACCGACACCTTCATGGTCCTCCAGCCGCGGGAGACGTGGCGCGACCCGGACCCGGCCTGGCTGGCGGACCAGTTGCGCGCCGTCATGGCCGACTTTCCCGGCATCGGCTTCTCCTTCACCCAGCCCATCGACATGCGCGTCGCCGAGATGCTGACCGGGGTGCGCGGCGACCTGGCGATCAAGCTCTTCGGCCCCGATCTGGACACCCTCAACCGCCTGGCGGCAGCGATCGTCGCCACGGTGAGCCAGATCCCCGGCGCCGAGGACACCTTCACCCTCCAGAACGACGGCGTCCAGTACCTGCGCCTCCAGATCGACCGCCTGGCGGCCGGGCGCTTCGGGCTGAACGTGGACGACATCCAGAACGACCTCAAGGCCCTGCTGGAGGGCAGCCACGTCGGCACCGTGATCGAGCAGGGCCGCCGCGTGCCCCTGATCCTGCGCGGCCCGGCGGCCCTGCGCGCCACCCCCGCCGATTACGAGGCCCTGCGCCTCAGCCTGGCGGATGGCAACAGCGTGCCCCTGACCAGCGTCGCCCGCATCGAGCGCGTCGATGGCCCGGTCAAGGTGGACCGGGAGAACGCCCAGCGCTTCGTCGTCGTCCAGTCCAACGTCCGTGACCGCGACCTGGTGGGCTTCGTCGCCGACGCCAAGGCCGCGGTGGAGCGGGAGGTCCCGTTGCCGGAAGGCTACCGGCTCGCCTGGGGCGGCCAGTTCGAGAACCAGCAGCGGGCGGCGGCGCGGCTGATGGTGGTGGTGCCCATCGCCCTGGCGCTGATCTTCTTCCTGCTCTTCTCCACCTTCCGCTCGGTGCGCCAGGCCCTGCTGGTGCTGTCGAACATCCCCCTGGCGATGATCGGTGGTGTCTTCGGCCTGCTGCTCGCCGGGGAGTACCTGTCGGTGCCGGCCGCGGTGGGCTTCATCGCCCTGCTGGGTATCGCCGTGCTCAACGGCGTGGTCATGGTGACCTACTTCAACCAGTTGCTGGCGCGGGGCATGCCGGTGGCCGCGGTGGTGGTGGAGGGCGCCAAGCGCCGGCTGCGGCCGGTGCTGATGACCGCCAGCATCGCCGCCTTCGGCCTGGTGCCCATGCTCTTCGCCACCGGCCCGGGGTCGGAGGTGCAGCGCCCCCTGGCCATCGTCGTCATCGGCGGCCTGGTGTCCTCCACCGCCCTGACCCTGGTGCTGCTGCCGATCCTCTTCCGCCGCTTCGGTGTCAAACCGACCCTGGTCTTCGTCGAGAACGCCCATGACTGATGTCCTGCTCTCCCTCGCCATGCCCGCGGAGGCCGCCCAACCCGTGGAAGACCTGCTGCTGTCCCGGCCGGACCTGGTCCCGGGCTTCACCTCCAGCCACGCGGAGGGCCATGGCTCCACAGCCACCCTGGTCGAGCCGGCGGAGCTGGTCGAGGGCCACTCGGCGCGGGTCATCATCCGCATGGTGGGCAGCCAGCGGGCCATGCTGGAGGTGTTACAGCTCGTCCGCGCCGCGCTGCCGGGGCTCAATGTCTTCTACTGGCTGGTGCCGGTGCTGGAAAAGGGGCGGCTATGAAGCCCCGCGCCTGTACCACCGCCCGTGCCCGCGCGGCGCGACCGGCCCGCCCGGGGGCCATGACGCCGCGGGTCCTCGCCCTGGCCGCCGTCCTGGCCCCGTTCCTGGCAGCGGGCCTGGTCCTGGTCCCCCGCGCGCCCTGGGCCGCCGGCCCCGCTCAGGAGGCACAGGCCGCCAAGAGCCGGGCGGCGACGCCGGCCGATGGCCGTTCCCCGCGGGCCAGTGATCAACCAGCCAGCGCCACGAGCGCCCGTGCCCGCGAGGTCGGCGCACAAGACACCCCCGCGCCTGACCGCCGTGCCGTGAGCACGGCTGCCGTGACCAGGGGTCACCTAACTTCCCCTGCCGGTGATGATGCGGGCGTGCTCCCCGACGAACCCACGCCCAACCTGCCGCCCGCCGCCCTCGTCGAACAGGCGTTGCGCGCCAACCCGGGTCTGCGCGCCGCGGACAAACAGATCCCCGTCGCCCAGGCCCAGCGCGCCGCACGGGTGGCGGGGGATTACGAATGGACCCTGTTGCTCGGCGGCCAGCAGCGCCAGGTCAATCCCGATGTCGGCGGGGATCAACGCTTTGCGGAATGGAATACCGACCTGCAACGCCAGGTGCGCCTGCCGGGCAAGGCCGCCCTGGACGAGGAGCTGGGCGGCCTGGGGGTCGAGCAGGCCGAGCGGCGCCGCGCCGACAGCGCGCATGAGCTGGCGCGGGACCTGCTCAAGACCTGGTTCGCCTGGCTGAAGGCGGAGGCCGCCGTCGCCCAGTGGCAGGCCGAGGTCAGCCTGCTGGGCAAGCAGGCCCAGGCCCTGTCGCGCCGGCAGCAACTGGGTGACGCCGCCCGGCTGGAGACCGTCCAGGGCGATGCG
>JAGVUH010000447.1 GCA_019136395.1 Gammaproteobacteria bacterium | reverse complement strand
CGGGTGAATTCGTCATCAGGTAACTGAGGTGAGGTGGTTGTGGCGGGCTGCTCAGGCATAAGGGAAATTTACTTGCTTAGCTGCTTGTTAAGCAAGTACAACCTGAATAGTTACTCGCCATCAGTGATCTTCACCACTTTGCCGTTCAGAGTATCCGCAGAGACGACGAACGGAAAAAGCAGCAACAGCAGCAGAGTAATGGCGGGTTTCATCTTCGTCTCCCACTGCCATGACACTGCCCAAAAGCCCCAACAAATGATGCATGCTGGGTAACTACTCACGTCTCCCGGCATCGTCTCGGATATTTCGCTTGAACACTCGGCGCGAAAGCAGATAATCAAAGGCATGGAGAGCCTACCCGATCTTGACGGTCTGAGCATTGCGGACAAAGATGCCCTGATCAGGGAATTGTGGCCGCTGCGCGCGCTGGTGGTGGATTTGTCCGCGCAGGTTGCCGATCTGACCGCCAACGTGGCAGAGCTGCAAGGGCGGCTGGCGAAAAACAGCCGCAACTCCAGCAAGCCGCCGTCCGCAGACGGGCTGAACAAACCCAAGCCGAAATCGTTGCGCAGCCGAGGCGAGAAGCCGACGGGAGGACAACCGGGACACGCGGGTCACACCTTGAAGCGCGTGGCGCAGCCGGATCGGATTGAAACCCATGACCCCGCGCGTGTCTGCACTGTCTGTCAGCGCCCCTTGGGTCAGGCGGTGGTGGTTGAGACCCGCCAAGTGTTTGACCTGCCGCCGTTGCAGTGCGAGGTCACCGAGCATCTGGTGCGCGAAGCGCAGTGCCGCTGTGGGGCAGTCCATCGGGGAGTGTTTCCGGCTGGGGTGTCGGCGCCGGTGCAGTATGGCCCACGCAGCAAAGCCGCCGTCGTGCAACTGACCCACCACCATATGCTGCCACTGGCGCGTACCGGCGAACTGATGGGTGACCTGTTCGGGCTGCCGATGTCTGATGCCACGGTGCTGGCGATCCAGGCTGAAGCGCAGGTGCGGCTGGCGCCGACCGTGGTCGCCCTGGGCGAGGCACTTACCGCGGCCCCGGTCGCCCATGCTGACGAAACCGGGATGCGCGTGGCCGGTAAACTCTACTGGCTGCATGTCCTGGTGACCCCGCTCCTGACCTGGCTCGGTGCGCACCCCAAGCGCGGCAAGCCGGCGTTCGAGGCCTTCGGGCTGCTGATCGCGTTCGCCGGGACCCTGATCCACGACGGCTGGAAGCCCTACCGGGATCTCGCCTGTCAGCACGGCCTGTGCAATGCCCACCACCTGCGCGAACTGACCTACCTCTTCGAGCAAATGGGGCAAGCCTGGGCCAAGTGCTTGATCGATGTGCTGGTCGCCGCCTGTCATGAGGTGGCGGCCGCGGGTGCGCCGCTCCCGTCGGAGCGCATCGCGCACGATCGCGCGGCCTATGACCGGATACTCACTACCGGGGAAGCGGCCAATCCGCGCGCGCCACCCTCGGGCAAACGCGGCCGCACCAAGCAGAGCAAAGCGCTCAACCTCATCGACCGCTTGCGCCGCTACGCTGACGACGTCTGGCGCTTCATGACCGTTCCCGGGGTCCCCTTCACCAACAACCTCGGTGAACAGGCTGTGCGCATGCCCAAAGTCAAACAGAAAATCTCCGGTGGCTTCCGCACCGCGGGCGGCCTTGAGACCTTCTGCACCCTCCGCTCCTATCTCGCAACCCTCCACAAACAGGGTATCAATCTCCTCCATGCCCTCACGCTGACCTTTCAGGGTTCACCGCCTCAGCCGCGCTTCGAGTAGCCCAAGGCTGAGGTCTGAGCGGGGGTACCTGAGTAGTTACCATGCTGGTAATTACCAGCTCCTGGGTTTCTGCAAAACGGCGTGCAAAACTTTCCAGGGTCCTGGGGAAAAGAGCGTTGAAAAGTTTCCACCCCAGGTCGTTCAATGTCCGGCATTTTGCCGGAGCACCCTGGAGTGATCAGCGTGGAACTCATTGCCGAACTACGGCGCCTGCACTTTGTTGAGAAGGTCAATATCAGCGAACTGGCCAGGCGCTTTCATCTTTCCCGTCCGACGGTCAGAAAGCATCTCCACACGGCGGGTGACCCGGTTTACCCCCCTCGCCAGCAGCAGCCTTACCCCCAACTGGGTCCCTATCTGGATCGTTTGAAGGACTGGTTGGAGGTCGATACTTCCCTGCCCAGGAAGCGTCGCCATACGGCCCAGCGCTTGTTTGAGCGGCTACAGGTGGAGGGCTATCGCGGAGGCTATTCGGCGATTCAGCGCTTCGTGAAGGCGTGGAAGCAGGCGCGTTCTGAAGCGCCCAAGGTCACGCACGTGTTTGTCCCCTTGGCGTTTCCGCCGGGGGACAGTTGCCAATTCGACTGGAGTCACGAGACCGTCGTGCTGGGGGGTATCGAGCACGGGGTCAAGGTGGCGCATTTCCGGTTGAGCTATAGCCGGAAGATGTTCGTCGTGGCCTACCCACGGGAAACGCAGGAAATGGTGTTGGACGCCCATATTCAGGCGTTTGCGTTCTTCGGCGGCGCGCCCAAACGTCTGATCTATGACAACCTCAAAACGGTGGTGGAGACGATATTCCTGGGCAAGGAGCGCCGTTTTAACCGACGCTTCATGGCCTTGGCCAGTCATTACTTGTTCGAGCCCGTGGCGTGCACCCCTGCGTCGGGTTGGGAAAAGGGACAGGTGGAGAATCAGGTCGGTAATGGCCGTGAATGGTTGTTCACGCCGGCCCCCCGCTTTGACGGCTTGGCGGAACTCAACGCCTGGTTGGCCCAGCGCTGTGAGGAACTGGCTCATCGCCCTCATCCAGCGCAGGCGTCACGCACCATTGCGGAGTGCTTTGCTGAAGAGCAGCGCGCCCTGATTCCGATCACCGCTCGCTTCGACGGTCATGTCGATGACATGCGTCGTGTCAGTTCCCAATGTCTGGTGTCGGCTGACCGTAATCGTTACAGCGTACCCGCCACCTGGGCCAATCAGGTGGTCTCGGTCCGTCTCTCCGCCGACCGCATACGCATCGTGGCCAACGATGACATCGTCGCGGAGCATCCGCGCTGCTTTGGCCGCGGCCAGTTGATTTGTGATCCCTGGCATTACCTGCCCGTCATCGACCACAAACCCGGCGCACTGCGTCACGGAGCACCCTTTGTGCAGTGGGATCTGCCCCTGCCGATCAAAGTGGTGCGAGACCGCCTCCTGAAGCAGGACAAGGGCGATCGGACCTTTGTCGATCTCCTGCTGATGGCGCGTGAGCTGGGCGAGAATGGCTTGGAAACCCTGGAGGTTGCCTGCGATCTGACCTTGCAGTCCGGGGTGATCTGCGCCGCCGTGGTGCTCAATGCCATGCAGCGGCTCACGGAAGCGTCACGACCGCAACCGCTCGCGTCCACCGGTACGGCGATCCCCCAACTGACGCTGGAGCCGATCGCCGACTGTAGCCGCTACGACCGCTTGCGCGAGGTGTCCCATGTCCATTGATCGCGTCGTCGCCCTCAAGGCCTTGCACCTCTACGGCATGGCGGCCGCCTGGAGTGAATGGCTGGCCGAGTTCGCCCATCAACCAAAGCCCGTCATCCCCGAAGTCTGGTTGGACCGGCTGATCGCCGCCGAACACGCCTACCGACAATCGCGGAGCCTCAATTATCAACTCAGAGCGGCCCGCTTCCCCATCCATCGGGACTTGTTGCGTTTCGATTGGCAGGAAACGCCGCTGGCCCAGCATCGCGTCGAACAGTTGGCTGCGGCCAGCTTCATGGCCGAGGCGCACAACGTGATTCTGGTCGGTGGCACCGGGACCGGGAAAACTCACCTGGCCACGGCGCTGGGGATTGCCGCCATCCACCAAGGGAAGCGCGTCCGGTTCTATAACGCGGTCGATCTGGTCAATCAGCTGGATCGGGAAAAGCAGCAAGGCCGGGAAGGTAACCTCGCCAAGCAACTCGTCCACATGGACGCCATCATCCTCGATGAGTTGGGGTACCTGCCGTTCCCCGCCGCCGGGGGGCCTTACTCTTCCATCTGGTCAGCAAACTCTACGCGCGGACGTCCTTGATCATCACAACCAATCTCAGCTTCGCTGAGTGGGTGCAGGTGTTCGGAGATGCCAAGATGACAACGGCGTTACTCGACCGCATCACCCATCACTGTGACATCCTCGAAACGGGAAATGACTCCTACCGTTTCAAGCAGCGAAAAAAGAGCATCACCCCCCAATAACCCAAATGTTCATCTGGAAACTTTTGGGCGCTCACCCCTGGAAACTTTTCAAAGCCGATTGACACCCAGAGGCTGCATCGCGTCATCGACGGCGTTTGCACGCCTGCTTGATCTTCGACATGAAGAGGAGGAATCACCATGTCCGCCAAACTCATGATGAAGGCCCATCGGGCGCAACTTGCACAAATTGGCATCGCACAACGGCAGGCGCGTGACCGCGGGGAGTACATCGACTTTCCCCGGTCGAGAAGTTCTTTAAGCTAGTTGCAGACGCCACGTGGCTCCTCACCGAGGTCTACCCCGCCGACCTCGACATCGCCTTCGGCCTCTGTGACCTTGGGGTTGGATTCCCCGAACTTGGCGACGTCAGTCTCGCTGAGATCGAGGCCGTCCGCGGCCCCTTCGGTCTTCACGTCGAACGTGACATGAACTTCTTACCCAAGAAGCCCCTAAGGACCCTAGCAGAAATAACTTGAACAGTAGGCTGATTGCATTAAGCTCTATTCATGGATTCCGGTGAGGCTATCGAAGCAAAATTCCGCGCGTTGTCTGGGCGGCTGGACGAA
>JAGVUH010000219.1 GCA_019136395.1 Gammaproteobacteria bacterium | reverse complement strand
GACCTGGAACGGATTCGTGCCCATCTCGGCATCCAGCGCTGGCTGGTCTTTGGCGGTTCCTGGGGTTCGACCCTGGCCCTGGCCTATGCCCAGACCCACCCGGAGCGGGTGACCGGGCTGATCCTGCGCGGCGTCTTTCTTTGCCGACCGGCGGAGATCGCCTGGTTTTACCAGGAAGGGGCCAGTTGGATCTTTCCGGACTATTGGCGCGACTTCCTGGCCCCCATCCCCGCCGAGGAACGCGGAGACCTGGTGAGCGCCTACCACCGCCGTCTCACCGGCGATGACGAGATCGCCCGGCTCGCCGCCGCCAAGGCCTGGTCGGTGTGGGAAGGGCGTACCTCCACCCTCCTGACCAATTCCGACATCCAGCACCATTTCGCCGGCGCCCACTTCGCCCTGGCCCTGGCCCGCATCGAAAGTCACTACTTCGTTCATCAGGCCTGTGGTGGTCCCGGATGCGGGGCACTCGGCCTTCGAACTCGGGATCGTCGCCGCCCTGGTGGCGGCCACGGACCGGTTTGCCCGCGTATGAGCCAGACGTCGCCCCTGGCGCATCCGCTCTTGGAAGGACCCGCTGGAACTGTCAGAGAGACTGGCCTGCCCCGTCCCCACGGCTACCAACGCCCGCGCCTGGAAGGTACCAGCCCATCGGGACCGCCCCCTACGGGATCGGGCCCGATCCGGTCATCCTGCCCGACTTCGCCATGATCGGTTTGCTACAACGCGTCTCGACGGCCCAGGTGGAGGTCGCCGGGGAGCAGGTCGGCGCCATCGGGCCGGGCCTGCTGGTCCTGGTCGCCGTCCAACGGGGTGACGATGAATCCCGGGCCGAGCGCCTGCTGGAACGTCTGCTGAGCTACCGGGTCTTCCCCGACGCCACCGGCCGCATGAATCTCAGCCTCAGAGACACGGGCGGCGGACTCCTGCTGGTGCCCCAGTTCACCCTGGCCGCGGATACCCGCCTCCTGCTGGTGCCCCAGTTCACCCTGGCCGCGGATACCCGCAAGGGTACCCGCGCCAGTTTTACCCCCGCCGCCGCCCCGGAGGAGGGGCGCCGCCTGTTTGTCTGGCTCCTGTCCCGGGCGGAGGCCGCCCATCCCCGGGTCGCGGCGGGGCGTTTTGGGGCGGACATGCGGGTCAGCCTGGTCAATGAGGGTCCCGTGACCTTCTGGCTCGAAAGTTAGCGTGCAAGACACTAGCCCTGCCTCTGCCCGCCCTTTGGCAGCGAACACCGGGGTGCATCTGGTAAGATTTCACTCCTCGCCACCAGCCACGACCCCACAAGCCCCGTGACAGAGACCCTTCCCCCCCGCCGCGCCGAGGTTGAGCGCCATACCCTGGAAACGCGGATTCGCGTGCGGCTCGATCTCGACGGTTGCGGCCAAACCCGGTTCAAGACGGGGATACCCTTCCTGGAGCACATGCTGGACCAGGTTGCCCGCCATGGCCTCATCGACCTGGAGATCGAGGCGGATGGCGATCTGCACATCGACGCCCACCACACGGTCGAGGATATCGGCATCACCCTGGGTCAGGCCCTGGCCAAGGCCAGCGGCGACAAGAAGGGCATCCGCCGCTATGGCCATGCCTACGTCCCCCTTGACGAGGCCCTGTCCCGGGTGGTGGTCGATCTGTCGGGGCGACCGGGACTGACCTACGAAATCGCCTACAGCCGCGCCATGATCGGCAGCTTCGACGTGGACCTGTTTCAGGAATTCTTCCAGGGACTGGTCAACCACGCCGCCCTGACCCTGCACATCGACAACCTGCGCGGGACCAACGCACATCATCAGGCCGAGACCATTTTCAAGGCCTTCGGCCGCGCCCTGCGCATGGCCCTGGAGCCGGACCCCCGCCTAGGGAGTGCGATGCCCTCCACCAAAGGCGTCCTGTGACCAGCGGCAGCCAGGCCGCACTGGTTCTTTTCATCCTGTGACCGAACTCACCCTGAAGGTGCTAGCGTGCTTCTGATCCCCGCCATCGACCTCAAGGACGGCCGCTGCGTGCGCCTGCGCCAGGGCCGCATGGACGACGAGACCGTGTTCGCCGATGACCCGGTCGAGATGGCCAGCCGTTGGGTCGCCGCCGGCGCTCGCCGCCTGCATCTGGTGGACCTCAACGGCGCCTTCGCCGGGGAACCGGTCAACGGTGCCGCCATCCGCGCCATCGCCGCCGCCTATCCCGACCTGCCCATCCAGGTTGGTGGCGGTATCCGCGACGAGGCCACCATCGCCGCCTATCTGGCGGCGGGGGTCCAGTGGTGCATCATCGGCACCCAGGCGGTCAAGGAGCCCGCGTTCGTCGCCCGCGCCTGCCAGGCCTTTCCCGGGCACGTCATCATCGGCCTCGATGCCCGCGACGGCCAGGTCGCCATCCAGGGCTGGGCCGAGATCACCCCCCACCGCGTCGTCGACCTGGCGCGGCGTTTCGAGGGAGACGGGGTCAGCGCCATCATCTACACCGACATCGGTCGCGACGGCATGATGACTGGCCCCAACGTGGCGGCCACCCTCGCCCTGGCGGAGGCGATCAAGATTCCCGTCATCGCCTCCGGGGGCATCACGGATCTGGATGACATCCGCGCCCTGTGCGCCGTCGCCGCCAGCGGCATCACCGCCGCCATCACCGGGCGGGCCATCTATGAGGGCACCCTGGATTTCGCCGCTGGCCAGCGCCTGGCGGACGAGTTGACGGGCGGCTGACCCGGTCCTTCGCTTTCCCAACCACTCGGAATACCCCTATGGCAGAAGAATGGCTCGATGCCATCAACTGGAATGACCAGGGTCTGGTCCCCGCCATTGCCCAGGAGAGCCCCTGCGGCAAGATCCTGATGATGGCCTGGATGAACCGCGAGGCCCTGGCCGCGACCCGGGCAACCGGTCACGCCGTCTACTGGTCGCGCTCCCGCGGCAAACTCTGGCACAAGGGCGAGAGCTCGGGCCACGAGCAAGTTGTCAAGGCCATCCGCCTGGACTGCGATGCCGATGTCATCCTCCTGGAGGTGGAACAGAAGGGCGGCATCGCCTGCCACACCGGCCGTCATCATTGTTTCTATCGCGAACTGCGGGAGGGCGAGTGGGTGGTCGTCGAGCCCGTCCTCAAGGACCCCGACGCCATCTATGGGCACTAGCGACTTACGGTTGACCTGGAGGCCGGGCCTTTTTGACTCGCATTTCGGCTTTAGAACCTGTCCAGCAATTATTTCCAGAATTGAGAACCCTTGGGCATAACTAGGGTACTGGATATTGGACGCTTTCTAGGTCGGGCGGGGGAAGATCGGAAAACAAAGTAACGATTGGCGATGGGTACGAGACCATGAGCGACATCATCACCCGCCTGGCCCTGGTTCTGGAGGAGCGTAAGCAATCCGACCCGGAGACCTCTTACGTCGCCCGCCTCTATGCCAAGGGCCAGGACGCCATCCTCAAGAAAATTGGCGAGGAGGCCACGGAGACCGTCATGGCCGCCAAGGACGGTGACCCGGAACGGATCACCGCCGAGATCGCCGATCTCTGGTTTCATTGTCTGGTGTTGCTCGCCCACCAGGGCCTGGGGCCGGAGCAGGTCCTGGCTGAACTGGACCGGCGTTTTGGTCTCTCGGGGATCGCCGAAAAGGCCGCCCGCTCCACCCCCTCTTGAGGGCGATGGGCTGATTACCCTAAGACGAATTGGTACCCGGTTGCGGCCACCCCTCCTTGTTCCTGGAACATCGCCGCCCCCAGCCGCACGATCGTCAGGCATTGAGGGCCAACTGTGGCCCCCTGTCTGTCCCTCATCGAGGCCACATCGGGTAGCCTCCTCCACGCCTGAATCCCTCCACCATCACCCCGCCCTAAAGGTTCTTGAGCAGGTTGCTCAACTTGGCCTTCGGCTCACCACAGGTACATGCTCGACTTTTTGCCCATGATCTCGAGTTCGAAATACTCGGCACAGGGCGCCTGGGCCACCCCATAGCACACATGGAGAGGCAGCAAATGCTCTGCGCGTGGATGGCAAAAACGCGCGCCTGGGGCATCGGCCCAGTGAATCAGTCGTTGTGTTCTATCATCCTCAGAGCAGTCTGGATGGCTACAGGTATTGAGCAACCATGTCTCGAAAGCATGATTCATCGCCTGGGATTCAGGTGTGTTCGGCCGGAAAAACTCCCGCATGTTGTGAAAAGAAAAGCCGGAACCGATGACCAATACCTTATCGGCGATCAAGGGGCTAATGGCCCGGCCTATTTCAATGTGCTTGGCGGGTTCCAGCGATCTGACCAAGGAGAGTTGAACACAGGGTATGTCAGCCCGCGGATACATGATTTTCAGTGGGATAAAAAGACCATGATCGAACCCTCGGCTGTCATCAAGCCCGGCTTGAATGCCGGCATCACTGAGTAATTTGTGGATATTTCGCGCGATCGATGGCTCCCCGGTGCAGGGATAACGAATATCGTAGGCTTCATCCGGAAAGCCGAAGTAATCATAAATCAATGACGGTGAAGCCCCCGAGGTAATCGTCGGCAGCGTGCCTTCCCAATGCGCGCTAACGACGACGATAGCCTTGGGTTTTGGAATGACCGTCGCGATGCTCTCGAGACATGAGACCATCTCTTTATGCCCTGGATCACCAAGAAGTGGCAGGGGCCCACCGCCGTGTGAAAGAAATAATGCCTTGCATCCGTTCATCTGATCAGGTGCGATACTCGGCGTTGATCTTGACGTAGTCGTAGGAGAGATCGCAGGTCAGCACCCGGGTACGCGCCTGACCGCGTCCCAGGGCGACGCGGATGCCGATCTCGGCACCCGCCATGGCGGCCCGACCGGCCTGCTCGGTGTAGCCAGGGTCACGCCCCCCGTCGCGGACGATGAGGGTATCGCCGAGCCAGATGCGCACCCGGTCGATGTCCAGGTCCTCCAGACCGGCCCGCCCCACAGCCGCCAGGATGCGCCCCCAGTTGGGGTCCGAGGCGAAGAGGGCGGTCTTGACCAGGGGCGAGTGGGCGATGGTATCGGCGACCCGGCGGGCTTCCGGCTCATCCAGCGCCTCCTCCACGACCAGGGTCACCAGTTTGGTCGCGCCTTCCCCATCCCGGACGATCGCCGTGGCCAGTTCCTCGCACAACTCCGTCAGGGCCTGGCGGAAGGCCCTGGCATCGGCCGACTCCGCATCGACCAGGGGCAGGTTACCCAAGGTCCCGGTGGCGGCGATGACGCAGGCATCGTTGGTGGAGGTATCCCCATCGATCGTGATGGCATTGAAGGAGGTGGCGACGGCATCCGCCAGGCAGGCCTGCAAGAGGCCCCGGTCCACAGCCACGTCCGTGGCCAGGAAGGCGAGCATGGTCGCCATGTCGGGCCGGATCATGCCCGCGCCCTTGGCGATGCCGGTGATCACCGCCGCCCGGCCTGCCACGGCCAAGCGACGCGACACCAGCTTGGGCCGGGTGTCCGTGGTCATGATGGCGCGCGCGGCCAGCGGCCAGGCATCCGCGTCCAGGGCGGCCAGGGCCGTGGGCAGGGCCGCCGCCAGGCGATCGACGGGCAGGGGCTCGCCGATGACGCCGGTGGAGAAGGGCAGTACCTCTTCTGCTCGGCAACCCGCCAGGGTGGCGAGGGCGGCGCAGCTCGCCTCGGCATCTGCCAGCCCCCTGGGCCCGGTACCGGCATTGGCGTTGCCGGAGTTGATCAGCAGATAACGGGGAGGGGTGGCGGCCAGGTGGCGCCGGGCGAGGGTCACGGGCGCGGCGCAAAAGGCATTGCGGGTGAAGACCGCCGCG
>JAGVUH010000686.1 GCA_019136395.1 Gammaproteobacteria bacterium | reverse complement strand
GACCCGTCACGGTCCCGCTTGATGACCTGCTGAAAGCTGTCCAGGGACAGCATGGCACCGCCGCGATGTTGGGCCAGGGCATTGAAGACCATGGCCCGCAACTCGCGGATATTGCCCGGGAAGTCATACAGGGACAGCAG
The DNA here is from genome assembly GCA_019136395.1 of Gammaproteobacteria bacterium. Next base: position 4,664 of record JAGVUH010000686.1, on the reverse strand, counting down.
GGTGTGCAATTCGCCGGGGGCCCGTGGCGCGGGCCGGCCCATGGTCTGGGCGGCCTCGTCGATGAAGTGCTGGAGCAACAGCGGCAGGTCGTCCCGGCGCTCCCGCAGGGGCGGTAGCTCGACGGGGTGGCTGGAGAGGCGGAAGTAGAGGTCCTGGCGGAACTTACCCCGATCCATGCGCCGGTGCAGGGGCTGGTTGGTGGCCGCCAGGATGCGGGCATCGCTGGTGCGCGGCACGTCCGAGCCGATGGGGTAATAGCTCTGGGCCTGGAGCAGGCGTAGCAGCTTGACCTGGGAGGCGGGCTTGAGGTCACCGATCTCATCAAGGAACAGGGTGCCCCCCGCCGCCTTGGCGATCAGGCCCTCCCGCTCCCGGTCGGCACCGGTGAAGGCGCCGCGAACATGGCCGAAGAGGGTATCGGAGAAGAGGTTGTCGTCCAGGCCGGCGACATTCAGGCTGACCAGTTCCCCGGCCCGGCCACTGAGGCGATGAATGGCCTGGGCGATCAGTTCCTTGCCAGTACCGGTCTCGCCGGTGATCAGCACCGGTTCCCCGGAGTCGGCGATGGCCTCCAGATAACGGAACAGGCGCTGCATGCGGTGGTTGCGGGTGACGATGGCGGCGAAGGCCTCCGGATGATCGACCCCCTCCCCCATGAGGCTGGAACGAAGGGAGCCGATCTCCTGCCGGAGCTGGCGGATCTCCAGGGCGCGGCGCACGGCGGAGACGAACCGGCTCTCCTCCACCGGCTTGACCAGGTAGTCGAAGGCACCCTCCTTCATGCAGGACACCGCCGTTTCCACCTCCTGGGAGGCGGTCATGACCACCACGGGGATCTCGGGATACTCCCGGGTCAGGCGCGGCAGCAACTCCTGGCCGGAGACATGGGGCATGAAGAGGTCGAGGATGATCACCCCGGCCGTCTGACGATCCAGGAACGGCAGCAGTTCCCGGCCATCGCTCAGGGCGCTGACGGCGGTGATCCCATGGGTGTTGAGCAGGTATTCCGCCCCGAAGAGGATCTCCTCCTCGTCGTCCACCAGGACCACTGGCCACTTTTGTCGGCTTTCCACGCTTGATCTCCGCTCATTCTGGGTAATCGTCCGGCCCCCCTCTTCCCCGCCCTCCCCCGCCAGGGGGAAGGGCGCAAGGGAATCAGCGGCTTGTACCACCCATGCCTGCCCAGGCGGTGGGGGGTGGACGATGACCTTTCATCGGTAGGGATGGTTGAGGATCGGCCCTGATCGTCAGCCTTGTTCGCCCGCCTGGTTCAGGGGTAACAGGACGCTGACCCGGGTGCCCGCCCCGGGCGTGGACTCGATCTCCAGCCGGCCGGAATGATGCTGAATGATCCGGGCGCAAATGGACAGCCCCAGCCCGGTGCCCCCCGCCGTGCTCCGGGTGGTGAAGAAGGGCTCGGTGACCCGCTCCCGGACCTCCTCCGCCATGCCCCGGCCCTCGTCGGCGACGCGCACCCGCACGAACTCCCCCTCCGGCTCCAGCCCGGCGCTGATCAGGACCCCGGCCGAGCGGTCGGGCAGGGCTTGCAGGGCGTTGAGGATCAGGTTGATGAAGACCTGCTCCAGTTGCTGGGCGTTACCCCGGACGCGGGGCAGGGATGCCGGCAGTTCCAGCCGGCAATGATCCGTGTAGCGATGGATCTGGCTCTGCAGAATGGACAGGGCCGTGGGCAGGACTTCCCCCAGGTCCACGGCATGGTCCAGGTCGCCGGCATCCGGCCGGGCCATGTGCTTGAGGTTACCGACAATCTTTTCGATGCGCTGGGAGCCCTTGACGATGCCCTCCACCAGCCGTGGCAGCCCGGTGAGGGCACGATCCACCGGGACGCCGCCAATGGTGAAGTCGCCATAGTCACGCCGATGCTGGTCGAGCACCTTGCGCAGGTCCTCCCAACTGCGGGCGAGGATGGAGGCGTTGAACTGGATGGCGTTGTTGGGGTTGTTGATCTCGTGGGCGACGCTGGCGGCGATCACGCCCAGGGAGGCCAGGCGGGCATTGCGGATGGCGTGGGCCTCCAGCACCCGCTTCTCGGTGACATCGGTGAGGATGACCATGGCCGCGGCGACCCGGGCCCCCTCCCGCAGGGGCACCAGGCGCAGTTCCCACCAGGTCGAATCATCCCCGGCGTAACCGAAATGCTCCGGCTCACCCAGGGTCAGGACCTTGGCCAGGGCCTGGCTATAGCGCTCCCGAGCCCGGATCGGCAGAAAGCCGGCGCCACAGCGGCCATCGCCGCCGTTGGCGGCGGGCAGGGGTCGGTTCACGATCAGCACGCAGCCCTCGCGATCCACCGTCATGATGATATCCGGCGACTGATCGAAGAGGATGCGCAGCTTCTGTTCCGACGCCCGCAGTTCCTCCTCGATGCGCAGGCGCAGGCGCAAGGCGGCGCGGAAGTGGACGATGAAGAGGACGACCACCAGGGTCAGGGCCAGGCCACTGCCGAGGATGATCCAGGGGCCTTCGCGAAAGACCTCGGTGCTGAACTGGCGGGTCGGGGAGCAGGTGATCGACCAGCGGCGATCCGCCACCGGAAAACTCTCGGTGACCCGTGGCGCCGGCTCCAGGTCCCAGCCCCGCCACTCGGTGGTCGCCGGGGTCGGGGAGCGATTGAGGCGGCTGGCGTAAAAGTCGAGCAATTCCTCCCCGGCGGGGGCGGACTCGTCCAGGACCAGGAATTCCACCCCCCGGGGCTCCAGCACCCCCATGGCGGCATCGGCGATGTCGGCGATGCGGAAGACGCCGACGACGAAGCCCCGGAGCCGGGAGCGGGGCTCATCGCCCTCCCCACCGCCCGGCGTAGCGGTAAAGACCGGCTTGAAGGCCATGAAACCATACTGGGGGTTCGGACCATGGATCAGGGGAATGCGCCCACTCACCACCATGTCGCCACTGGCCAGGGCCCGCGCCATCAGGTTGCGCAGCAGGGGCTGGGCGCCCAGGTCCAGGCCCCGGTACAGGGCGCTGTTTCCCTCCGAATCCAAAAAGCGGATGGGGTAGCGGTCCTCCTCTCCCGCCCCTCCGGCCTCGGGGGCAACCCAGGCCAGGGCGTGGATACCCTTGAAACGATCGGAGAGGCCGTGGGCAAAGCGCGTGAAGGCGGGCTCGTCGACCTGGGGGGCGACCAGAAAGAGATCGTGGAGGGAGCGAACGGCGTCCAGACCCTCCTCGATCCCCTTCTTGAGGACCCGGTTGCGATTTTGCGCGAGCCACTCGAATTCCAGTTGATGGCGCCTGTCGATCTCGACCTGGACCACCCAGAAGGCGCCTGAAGACAAAATCACCCCGGTGACCCCGACCAGGATCGCCAGCCAATGAAGCTTGAGAAATCTGAACATGCCGGCTGACGCCCCACCCACCCCATTCAGGATTTACCGCAAATCGTGACGCTTGGGGTGATCGGCGAAGAAGCCCCTGTCATTAGCGCCCGATATTACACCCGGGTCAGCGAAAAAAAATGACCGGCACCCGGTCCCTGGGTGCCGGCTTCCATAACGGGGATGGAGCAAAATCAGGCGATCTTGACCACGATGTCGTGCAAAACGCGGCTGGCCTCCAGCAACTGATCCGCGGCATCGTACATATCACGGTAGATTTCCCGGGTGCGGAAGATATCCAGGGCCATTTCCACGGCATCCGCCGGGGTGGCCTCGCCCTTGCTGGCCAGCAGCTTCAGATGGGCCTCCTTGTCGTAAAGCTGCACCAGGGCGCGACGGTAGGTCTGTTCCATCTTGCGCTCGGCGTTGCGGGCAAAGGTGGCATCCTCGTCGGCGAGGGCGGGATTGCTCCCCAACTTGCCATAGCCCCGCTGCAAGGCCTCCACGCCGGACTTTAACAAGACGGCCATTTCGAGGATGTATTTATCGGAGTCGAAATGCAGCGCGCCCATCTCCCGCGCGGTGATCTTGGTGTAATTGATCACGTAGTCCAGGGTCTGGATCGCCCGGAGGATGTCCTCCCGGTCCATGGGCGTGGCAAAGGCCTTGTACAGGGCTTCGACATTGCGGTTCTTCATCTCGTCCGCTTCCTTTTCCAGGGCCCGGATCTCATCCAGGGCCGCTTCGCTGCCCGATTCCATGAACTCGACGAATTTGGACGTCGCCCGCACCGCCACATCGCATTGATCGCACATCATGCGGAAAAAGTCCGGCATGACGGGAAAGATACGATCCATCAATTTACCGACGGCCGAATTCGGGTTGCCACTCATGATTCTGTTCCTCGACAAAAAAACGTGGGTTAATCAGGGATCTGGCCAGCAGGCCAGGTAAGGCGTCAGCGACCGGGAGCTTCGCCCTCAGGCCACCCCGGTCAGAAGCTGCAAGACATAGAAGGTCAGGGCGCCCACCGCGCCCGAACCGGGGATGGTGATCACCCAGGTACTGGCGATATCCCTGGCCTTGGCCCAGCGGACCGCCTTGGGTCGTTCCGCGGCCCCGATACCCATGATCGAGGAGCTGACCACGTGGGTGGTGGAGACGGGCGCGCCCAGGGCGGAGGCCCCGAAGATGACCGCCGCGGAGGTCAGTTGGGCGCTGACGGCATGGATGGGACGTAGCTTGTAGATGGCGAAGCCGACGGTTTTGACGATCCGCCAGCCCCCCGAGAGGATGCCCAGGGTAAGGACCGTGGCGCAGGTCAG